>NZ_JAXGFQ010000004.1:0-185776 GCF_051020825.1 Moorella naiadis (nom. illeg.) | reverse complement strand
CCCCCCCCCCCCCCCCCCCCCCCCCCCCCCCCCCCCCCCCCCCCCCCCCCCCCCCCCCCCCCCCCCCCCCCCCCCCCACCCTAATAGCTTTGCTTGGCGAAATACTTTTTCTACTGAGGCGGCCGCGCTGACCAGAGCCGGGTCATACCATGGCGAAAGCCTACCTCCCCAACAAGCTGAGTTTCTTGGCGCGCACTGCCAAATTGATCAGCTTATAGAAAGATGTGAGGTCATCTGAATAATGAGTGTCGAGCAGGCGAAGGCCTTGTCTGAGTTCTGTAAAACGGTGATATATTTTCTGTCCGTCTTGGGCATGGGGATTTGCCTTCATAAAGGGCGTAACCGGAAAGGACGCGGGCCAGAGAAATTGCTGCTGCTAGGACTAGTAACTATGGGTACCGGCACTTTTCTGAGTGCTTACTGGGGTAAACTTGGTCTTCCCGAAAGCTGGGGAAGGATCCTGGGCGACCTGGTGCTGGTGAACGCCGGCACGGCAGTGACTATATTGGCCATGTACTTTTTGACCTTGAAATTCCACCTGGTAGCCCTGGCGCTCAAGAAAGAAGCAGTTACCGACTCTTTAACAGGCCTTTACAACCGCAGGACCTTTTTCCGGGAACTGGACTGCAGGTTAGAACGAGGCGACAGTTTTGCGGTGGCCGTCCTCGACCTGGATAACATGAAACAAATAAACGACAACCTTGGCCACCAGATAGGGGATGAAGTTTTGCGGGCAGCCGCAAGAGCCCTCAAAAAGGCAACGCGTGAAAAAGACATAGCTGCCCGGTACGGGGGAGACGAATTTGTAGTTCTGTTTGCCAGGGAGGGCCCGCGAGTAGAAAAGTTCAAGGCCAGGCTTAAAGAGAACCTAATGGCGGAGCTGCCTTCTACTGGGGAGATTGAGGTTGGCCTTTCTACGGGGGTAGCCTACAGCCCCGAGGACGGCGAGGATGCCCGCTCTCTCCTCTCCGCTGCAGACGCGCGCATGTACGCTGAGAAAGAAGCCAAGAAGAACCGCTATTATATGCGGAACGTGAGAAACCTTAAACCCAACACGGTCAACCGCAGGATGAAGGCCCTGAAGTCCTGGCTCGTTAGCAACGGTTAGTAAAAGCGGTTTTTCGATCATAAAACCCCTTGCAAATCAAGAGGTTTAATAGTATCCCCGATTTACCCCTTAATTAACAGGTCCCGGGACCGTCCTGGGACCTGAACTGCTGTTTTTGTGGACGACTTTTCCTGTGGATAATGTGGATAAACCTGTGATTAACCGGGAATCATAGCCTCCCCTGCTGTGGATAATTATCCAGGCCAGTTGGTTCCGGTTTCAGTACCGGCGGTGGATAAATGGCGCAAAGCATTGATTTAACTGTAGTGAGGCTGTGGAAAAGCCTGTGCATAAGGGCAAGATAAGCCTTGCCTACGGTTGGGGAAGGCTCACCTCCGGTACCAGAATGGCCAGGGCGCTGCCGCAACCCAGGATAGCCTCTGCCCTTATACCCCGGCCAACCTGACCGGGGTTTGTTCTTTTCCATCTGAATGCCGTGCTCCGGGGAAGGATTCTGGCGGTTGATGTCTAATCTCTAGAGGTAGATTTGACCTATAGGAATAGTTCATTTATGGGGCGGTGCCATTGAAAAAGCAACTACGTAAAGAAATTATCGCCCGGCGCAACTCCCTGGCCGCCGCTGCCAGGGAAGAAAAAAGCGCCCTGATTACCCGGCGCCTTTTAACCTTGCCGGCCTGGGAACAGGCCAGGGTGCTGATGTGCTATGTATCCTTCGGGAGCGAGGTCAATACCTTCCCCCTGATCGCTGCGGCCCTGGAGCAAGGTAAAAGGGTAACTGTGCCTTTATGCCTGTCAGAGGGGCGACGCCTCCTGGCTGCGGAGGTTTCCGACTTCCCCGGGGACCTGCAGCCTGGCACCTGGGGGATCCTGGAACCGCGGCCGGAAACCCTGCGACCCGTGGCACCGGAAATCATCGACCTGGTTCTGGTCCCCGGCGTGGCCTTTGACCGCACCGGCAACCGCCTGGGCTACGGCGCCGGCTACTATGACCGCTTTCTGGCCACCCTGCGGCCCGGAGCCAGGACCATCGCCCTGGCCTTTGCGGAACAGATTGTCGCCGACGTTTATCCCCAGGTCCATGACCGGCCGGTGGATATGGTAATTACTGATGGAGAGATTATCACCCGGAAGGATGAAAAATTTGCCTAAGAGATGGACCTGGGTTATATTAGTCGTTATTTTTCTTCTGGTGCTGGGTGCCGGGCTGGTGTTTGGGGCCAAGCGCCAGTATACCCAGCCGGGACAACCAGCCACTCTGATGCCTGATGCTACGGTTAATATTATTTTTGGCGGTAACGCCGAAAACTGGAAAGAATGCCAGAATAATTATGACGGCTTCAGCCTCTCTTATCCTAATGACTGGCAACAGCAGGTTATCCCCGGGGTGGCCACCATCCTGGCGAAAGACGGCTACGTAAAACTGACCATTATCGCTCAACCCCTGGGCAAGGTAAGCGCGGAAGAATACGTTCTCTATAGCAACCGCAGCCTCCAGGAGGGCTGGGGCGGGATCAAGCTGCAAGCCCAGAAAAAGCTGAACTGGCGGGGCTACAGCGCCTGGCAGTTTGACTGGACCCGGCCGCAGCTGGCCCCCGGCGACTTGAACTACTACCGCGAGTATGACCTGGTAGCCGGGAAAACAGTTTATACCTTTATGTTGAAGAGCAACCAGACGAATTTCCCTGCCGCGACAAATGATTTGAGCCGGATTATCTTAACCTTTAAACCCCTGCCCGCCCGGGGTGCCCCCGCCCTGCCGCCGGCGCCGCCGGTCCAGCGGGAGGTTAACATCGCCGGCCAGCACCACCGCCTAAATATCCCGGCGGATAAGACCCTGTGGGGGATCCTTAACCCTCACAAGCTGGGCCAGATGCAGTACTTTGATAAGCTATTACCCTTGGAGAAGCAACTGGATTTTAAGTTCCAATTTTTGATAACCTACGCTGCCTTTGATACCAGGTTTAACCAGGCAGAGTTGCAGAAAATCTATAATGATAACCGCATCCTGATGGTGGCCCTACAGCCCTGGTGGTATGGGAAAAAGAACGATACTTCTCTAATCGGCCTGATCCAGGGCCAGTATGATGCCATTCTGCGGGAATGGGCCCGGCAGTTTAAAAGCCTGGGAGACCCGGTCTTCGTTCGTTTCGGCAATGAGATGAACGGCGACTGGTCTACCTGGTCGGCCTGGTACACTGGAAAAGATACCGATATCTATAAAATGGCCTGGGAGCACGTTTATAACCTCTTTAAGGCTGAAGGCGCCGAGAATGTAATCTTTGTCTTTAACCCCCATGACCGTTCCTTTCCTAGCTTTAAGTGGAATAACTACCTCCTGTACTACCCGGGGGATAAAACCGTCGACTGGATCGGCCTGACGGGCTATAACAACGGCACCAGCCATACTGCCGACGTCTGGCGGGATTTTGACACCATCTACGACCCCCTGTACCGGGAGTATCTGCATTACTTCCCGGACAAGCCCTTTATGATCACGGAGTTCGCCAGTAACGAGGAGGGTGGCGATAAGGCGGCCTGGATTCGCCAGTGCTTCCGGCACCTGGCCACCCGCTACCCGAACATTAAAATCGCCGTATGGTTTAACCAGGTAGACGGCAAGTGGTTATATAACCTGGATTCCTCACCTCGGAGCCTGGCCGCCTTTAAGGAAGGACTGCAGGATCCCCACTACCGCTTCCAGGCCGTTTACCCCCGGTAAGGAAAGGAGAGCACCTGTTGCGAGGTAAAAAGCGATGGCTTATTGCCGCCAGTCTAATTTTGCTCTTAGTCGCCCTGGCAGGCTGGCGCTTCTGGGCTTGGCGGGCGGGCACCGGTGCGGGGCCGGACCCGTCGACCTTCCCCCCGGCGCCGGCACCGGCGGCCGGAGCCAGCTATGATGTTCTGGTAGTGGGCGGCCAACCGGAAGGAGTGGCGGCAGCTATCGCCGCCGCTGGTCAGGGCGCCAAAGTCTTGCTGGTGGAAAAACGGGACGGCCTGGGCGGGCTTTTTACCTACGGCTGGTTGAACTTTATTGACATGAACTACGGCCCCCACTATGAGCTTTTGACCCGGGGGACCTTCCAGGAGTTTTACCGCCGGGTCCATGGCAGTGTTTTTGATGTAAGTGAGGCCAAAAAGGTACTGGCTGCCATGGTGGGGCGTTACCCGAACCTGGCCGTAAGCCTCAATACATCTTTCAAGGAACCTATCCTCGAGGGTAATAAACTGGTGGGTATCAGGGCTATTAAAGATGGGCAGGAGATGGCCTTCTACGCCGGCCGGGTCATCGACGCCACTCAGGACGCCAGCGTCGCCGCCGCCGCCGGCGTGCCCTATACCGTAGGCGCCGAGGATATAGGTGAGAAGGACCGGCGCCAGGCGGTTACCCTGGTCTTTCGCCTGGGGGGGGTGGACTGGCAAGCCCTGGCGGGGGCCGTAGGGGGCCAGATCAAGGATGCCAAGATCTCTGACCGGGCCGCCTGGGGTTTTAACAGCATCGCTAAGGGTTATCAGCCTTCCAACCCCCGTTTGCGCCTGCGTGGTTTTAATATTGCCCGCCAGAATGATGGCTCAGTCTTTATCAACGCCCTGCAGATCTTCGGCGTTGACGGTTTGAACCCCGCCTCCCGGCAGGAGGCCATGGAACTGGGCCGCCAGGAGCTGCCGGCCATAACCGCCTTTTTACAGACCCATCTGCCCGGTTTTGCCGGCGCGCAGCTTTTAGGTACAGCGCCAGAACTCTATGTGCTGGAGACCCGGCATATTAAGGCCCTTTACCAGCTGGACTTAAACGATGTTGTTTTTAACCGGTACTTCCCCGATGCCATTGCCCTGGGTTCCTACCCGGTGGATGTCCAGGCTACTTCGCCCCAGGACACCGGCTATGTGTATGGCCGGCCGGAAGTTTACAGCATTCCCTTCCGTTCCCTGGTGCCGGAGAAGATCGATAACCTCCTGGTGGTAGGGCGTTCGGCCGGTTATACCCACCTGGCCGCCGGCAGCGCCCGGGTGGTCCCAATCGGCATGGCTACCGGCGACGCCGCCGGGGTGGCAGCCGTTTATTCCCTGCAAGTAAATAAGAACTTCCGGGAGCTGGCGGCCAGCCTCCAGGACATTAAGGCTGTCCAAGACAAACTGGTAAAGATGGGGGCCTATCTCAAGGATTATCATATCAAGAACCCCCTGGAGAATCACTGGGCCTTCAGCGGCTTAAAGTTTGTCAACCACTGGGGCCTGATTGTCGCCGGTTATGATAATAACTGGAAGCTGGATACTCCCATCAGCCGCATCAGCTTTTACTATATGACGGCCAATGCCTTAAAAAGGGCCGCCGGCCGGGGGGATCTGGTGGCAGCCAAGGCGGACTTGTTGAAACCTTACCTGGACGCCGGCAACCTCAACCGGGGCGATGCAGCGAAGCTGCTCCTGACTTATCTGGGAGTGGATACCAGTACCCTGGACCCCGGGGCTGCCGTAACCATGGCCGGGGCGAAGGGCCTCCTGCCCCTGGATCACACCGGCAGCGACCCGGCCGGGGCCGTCACCGGCGCCGAGGCTTACTACGCTACGGAACGCCTCTGTGCCCTGCTGGGGAAGAAATAGCTCTTTTGCTTGTCTGCTCTTGATGGTTATGCTACAATAAACATAGCTGTTCAAACCAAATAAACCTCCGAGCCAGTGGGCCTAAGGTTCCCAGGCTATGGCTGCTGGCCTCCTGCCTGTTAAACAGGTAGCGACGGGGTGGGTGGGGAAACCGGCCTGCCTCCCGGATTAGGAAAGGAGTATTGGCCCTGGTTATTCGGCAGGGCGATTAGCTTCAGGCACCCTTTCCGGGTGCCTTTAATTTTTCCGGCCCCGGGAAAGCCATCAACGGGCGAGCCGTTCAGCGGCCCTGCTAAGAACGAAAAAAACGAAAACCCCCAGGCTGGTAGGTGTTGGTAGGGGGTGACCTCGGCTCGAAGGCAAACAGGGCCAGTCCAGGAGGAGCTACTTTATTTTAGAGGGAGGCGTTATCATGGTCAAGC
Organism: Moorella naiadis (nom. illeg.); assembly: GCF_051020825.1. NCBI lineage: Bacteria > Bacillati > Bacillota > Clostridia > Neomoorellales > Neomoorellaceae > Neomoorella > Moorella naiadis (nom. illeg.). The sequence continues at coordinate 179,683 of NZ_JAXGFQ010000004.1, read as the reverse complement.
AGGATGCCATTCGGGAGGCGGTGCAAGAAGCCGCGGCTAACCATGGCGGTAAGCTGCCCTGCTTGGTGGCCCAGGAAGTGGCCCGCCGCCTGCAGGTGCCCATGCGGGAAGTGGGTCAGGCTGCCGATGACTTAAAGATCAAGATTATCCAGTGCCAGCTGGGGTGCTTTGAGTAGATTGGCAGGGTGAGAAACGTGGAACTTTTTCAGGTAATAACCTTGGCGGCAGCCCGCAGGAAACTGGCCGGCTACTGGCCCTTGCCGGGACGGCAGGAAACGGTTGTCCCCCTGACGGAAGCCCTGGGCCGGGAGCTGGCACGGCCGGTGGTGGCCCGGGAAGACATCCCCGGTTTTGACCGCGCCACCATGGACGGCTACGCCGTGCGGGCCGTCGATACCTTTGGCGCCCGTGAAAGTGCACCCGTCCTGTTGCGCCTGGCCGGGGAGGTACCCATGGGGCAAAGGGCCGGGGCCAGGGTTAACCCCGGCGAAGCCGTAGCCGTGGCCACAGGCAGTATGCTGCCGCCCGGGGCAGACGCGGTGGTTATGATCGAAAACACCGAGGCCCTGGAGGACGACCGGGTCGCCGTCTATCAGCCGGTGGCCCCCGGCCAGGACCTGGTGCGCCGGGGATCCGACGTCCGTGCCGGGGCCACTGTTCTTAGGTCCGGGCACCGCCTGCGGCCCCAGGACCTGGGCGTTCTGGCCAGCCTGGGTATTGGTCGCGTACCGGTTTACGAACCCTGGCGGGTGGGTATCCTGGCCACCGGGAATGAAATCGTTGCCCCGGAGACCCGGCCTGGCCCCGGTCAGGTGCGGGATATTAACTCCTATACCCTGTACGGCCTGGTACGGGAGTGTGGTGCCGCAGCCGCCCTTTACGGCATTGCTCCCGACGACCTGGAAACCCTGACGGCCCGGGTGCGGGAGGCCCTGGCGGAAAACCACTTGGTGTTCCTTTCCGGCGGGAGCTCCGTCGGTACCCGGGATTTAACCGTCCAGGTTTTGGCTGGCCTGGGACAACCGGGTATCCTCTTCCACGGCTTAGCCATCCGCCCGGGCAAACCTACCCTGGCGGCCCTAGCCGGGGATAAAATGATCTTCGGCCTGCCCGGCCACCCGGTTTCCGCCATGGTCAGTTTTAAAGTTCTTCTGGAACCCCTGTTGCGCTACGGCGGTTATGACCAGCGGCAGGAGAAAGTACTGGCCGCTACTCTGGACCGGCAGGTTACCTCCACCCCTGGCCGGGAGGACTACCTGCGCGTACGCCTGGAAAAGGGGCCGGAGGGCCCGCTGGCAGTTCCCCTGCCGGGGGGATCGAGCCTTATCTCTACCATGGTCAGAGCCGACGGGCTGGTTGTTATTCCCCTGGAGGCAGAAGGCCTGGAAGCTGGTACCAGGGTAGAGGTGGAATTGTTGTAGGTACTTGCTGCCATTACAAGTTGTTAAATCTCACTTTATGAGACAATGGTCCATAAAACGGAGAGGAAGCGGAGCAAAACCGGAGCTGGTCCGGAAAATCAATTAAGTTGTATTAAACTCCTGGGAGAAGGGTTGCTATTGGCAAGCAAGGTCTTTGTCCCCAGCCGGCCCTGGCAGGAGGCCTTGGAGGAATTTCTGGGAGCTTTAAGGTCCAGTGGCTACCTGACTAAGTTGCCGGAGGAGGAAATAGAGGTCACCAGGGCCCTGGGCCGGGTGACGGCCGCCCCGGTTTATGCGGCCATCTCCTCCCCCCATTACCCGGCAGCGGCCATGGACGGCATCGCCGTCCGGGCGGAAATTACCTTCGGCGCCGGGGAACAGAAACCCCTTGAACTGGCCCTGGGCCGGGAGGCCGTGGTGGTGGATACCGGGGACCCCCTGCCGGAAGGTACCGATGCCGTCATTATGGTTGAGGAAGTTACCTTCCAGGATAAAACTACGGCCGTCATCAGGCGGCCGGCCGTCCCCGGCCAGAATGTCCGGCCGGTAGGGGAGGATATTACCGCCGGGGAGATGCTGGTACCGGCCCATTATATCCTTTCGCCCTATGACCTGGGCGGCCTCCTGGCGGCCGGGGTGACCAGGGTCAAGGTCCGGCCCCGGCCCGGGGTGGCCATCCTGCCTACGGGGACCGAGCTGGTGCCCCCGAACCCCAACCCGGCCCCCGGGGAAATCCTGGAATCTAACGGCGCTATGCTGGCGGCTCTGGTCGGCCAGTGGGGCGGTACGCCGGAGGTTTACCCGATCACGCCTGATGATTACCAGCTTTTAAAGGAACGCCTGGACCGGGCCCTGGGGGAAAAGGACCTGGTCCTGATCAACGCCGGTTCCTCGGCCGGCCGCGAGGATTACACCGCCCGCCTGGTAGAAGAAATGGGGCATCTCCTGACCCACGGCGTGGCCACCAAGCCGGGTAAACCGGTAATCCTGGGGATCGTTAGGGATAAGCCGGTCATCGGCGTACCCGGTTATCCGGTGTCGGCCGCCCTTTGTGCCGAGCTTTTTGTTAAACCGGTCCTTTACTACCGTCAGGGAAGCAACCCGCCGGCGCGGGCACAGGTACGGGCCGTCCTGAGCCGGAAGATCCACTCCCCCCTGGGTCGGGAGGAGTTTGTCCGCGTCCGGCTGGAACGGGAAGGCGACCGGCTGATAGCCACGCCCACTTCACGCGGGGCGGCAACCATCATGGCCTTAGCCCGGGCCGACGGTATCGTCGTGGTACCCCGTTTATCCGAGGGCTTCCCCGCCGGGCAAGAGGTAATGGTGTACCTCCTGCGGCCTGTACCGCCAGCCCCGTAGCGGTTTACTGTAAGTTGCAACTATTTTCGGTAGAAGCCTATTTTCGGAGGAAAGAGGGAAATAACCGGTGCAGGATAGCTTCAAACGGCAAATAAACTATTTACGCATCGCCATTACCGACCGCTGCAACCTGCGCTGCCGGTACTGCATGCCGGCCACCGGGGTGCCCCTAAAGGGACACCAGGATATCCTGCGCCTGGAGGAGATTACTACCCTAGCCCGGGTGGCCGCCGGTACAGGCATCAGTCGCATCCGCCTCACCGGGGGCGAGCCCCTGGTCCGGAAGAACGTTGTGAGCCTGGTGCGACAGGTGGCCGCCATCCCGGGGATCGCCGAGGTAAGTATGACCACCAATGGCATATTCCTAGGGGGCTTGGCTCTGGCCCTCAAAGAAGCGGGCCTGAAACGGGTCAATATCAGCCTGGATAGCTTAAAGAAAGACCGCTACCGCTATATCACCCGCTGCGGCAACCTGGCCGGCGTCTGGCAGGGGATCCGGGCGGCTCTGACGGTAGGTCTAACCCCGGTTAAACTCAATGTAGTTATCACTCGGGGCTTTAACGACGATGAGATCCTAGATTTCGCCCGGTTGGCCGTGGCCGAGCCCCTGCATATTCGCTTTATTGAGCTTATGCCCATCGGTACGGCGGCGGAATCCGGCGCCGGCTATGTAGCGGCTGCGGAGATTAAAAACCGGATCAGCCAGGAGTATCCCCTGGAACCCGTGGCGGACCTGGTAACCAACGGTCCGGCCGTCAACTTCCGGGTGGCCGGCGGCCGGGGCAGTGTGGGCTTTATCAGCGCCATGTCCAACCACTTCTGCTCCCGCTGCAACCGCCTGCGCCTGACAGCCGACGGCAAGCTTCGGCCTTGCCTTTACTGGGACGGGGAATTGGACATCAAAGGCCCCCTGCGGGCCGGGGCCACGGAGGCCGAACTGGCGGCCCTCTTTGCCCGGGCCGTCAGCATAAAGCCGGCCGAACACCACATGGAGAACGGCTGGCGTCAGCCCCGGGCCATGTCGCAAATCGGCGGCTGAACTCCCCGGGGGCAAACTCCACAAGATATTTATTCTTGGAGGACTTTAACGATGAGTAATACCCTTACCCACCTTGATGCCAGAGGCCGGGCGCGTATGGTTGACGTCGGCGCCAAAGCGGTTACTGAAAGGGTGGCCGTAGCCCGGGGGCGAGTCCTGATGAGCCAAGAGACCCTCGGCCTGATTATGGAGGGGCGGATGCCCAAGGGTGACGTCCTGGCCGTAGCCCGGGTGGCGGGTATTATGGCCGCCAAGGAGACGGGCGCCCTGATCCCCCTCTGTCACCCCTTACCGGTGAGCGCCGTCAGCGTTGATTTCCGCCCTGACCCGGAGGACGGAGCCGTTGAAATTGAAGCCCGGGTGAAGACCGTCAGCCAGACGGGGGTGGAGATGGAAGCCCTGACGGCAGTGAGTGTGGCCGCTCTGACAATCTATGATATGTGCAAAGCCGTCGAACGGGGTATGGTCATCGATAGCATCAGGTTAATCGAAAAAAAGGGTGGCCGCAGCGGCCACTTTCTACGGGAAGGTGAGGAACCATGGGACGAATTATAGCTGTCTGTACCTCAGCCAGCAAGGGCGAGCAGAAAAAGAATATCGGCCGGGGGATGCTTATCGCCAACCACGGCCTGGAAGGGGATGCTCATGCCGGGCCCTGGCACCGGCAGGTGAGCCTGCTGGCCCTGGAGAGTATAGCCAAAATGCAGGCTAAAGGACTGCAGGTCGGTCCCGGCGACTTTGCCGAGAACCTGACTACCGAAGGCATCGACCTGGTGTCCCTGCCTGTCGGCACGCAATTAAAAATCGGGGAGCAGGTCCTGGCCGAGGTTACCCAGATCGGCAAAAAGTGTCATAGCCACTGCGCCATCTATGAGCAAGCCGGGGATTGCGTTATGCCCAGAGAAGGTATCTTTGTAGCCATCCACCAGGGTGGCCCGGTTCAGGTGGGCGACATTATCGAGGTAGTGGCCGCGGGAAGCGGAAAGGCGAGTTACGGCTCGGACCGGCACCAGGTCAGCGGCGAGGGAGTGGTGGCCCGGTGATTCGGGTAGCCATTCTTACCGCCAGCGATAAGGGTTCCCGGGGCGAGCGGGAGGATCAGAGCGCGGCGGTCATCCGGGAGATGGTGGCCGGGCTGGGCGAGGTGGTGGCTTATGCTGTGGTGGCCGATGAACGACCCCTCCTGGCAGCTAAAATGCGGGAGTTCGCCGATGAAGACAGGGTCGATCTTATCCTGACGACCGGCGGCACCGGCTTCAGTCCCCGGGACGTCACCCCCGAAGCCACCCGGGAGGTCATTGAGCGGGAGGTGCCCGGCCTGCCGGAGGCCATGCGCGCCGCCGGCCTGCAGGCTACACCCCAGGCCATGCTTTCCCGGGCCATTGCCGGCATCCGCGGCCGGACCCTGATCGTCAACCTGCCCGGCAGCCCCAAAGGGGTGCGGGAAAACCTGGCCGCCATCCTACCGGCCCTGCCCCACGGCCTGGCCATCCTGAGGGGCGAGGCCGGCGAGTGCGGGCAGCTTTAAGGGCGCTATAAATAGCAACGATCATCAAGAAACCCCGCCATGCCCATGGACATAACGGGGCTTCTTAATTTGATATAACAGCGTTATAGTAACGTAATGCGGATATGCTTTAAAGCTAGGTATTCGTTGAGGCCGTGGTGGGATAATTCAACCCCCAGGCCGCTTTCCTTCCAGCCGCCATAAGGGAAAGCCACCTCACCACCGGTTACATTATTAATCCCCACCGTACCGAATTGCAGGCGTTCAGACAGGACAAAGGCCGTTTTGAGGCTGCTTGTGTAGACATAAGCCACCAGGCCGTAAGGGCTGTCGTTGGCCAGAGCAACGGCTTCATCTAAATCGGAAAAACCCATGACAGGAGCCAGGGGGCCGAAGGTCTCCTCGGTCATAACCCGCATTTTGTGGTTTACGTTAGTCAACACCGTCGGCATAAAGAAGTAGCCAGGCCCTGCGTTTTCAGGACGCTTGCCGCCATATACCACTGTGGCGCCCTTCTCTATCGCATCCTGAAGGTGCGTTAAGGTTTTTTCTAACCCCTCTGCCGTAGCCATAGGACCAAGATCTACATCCGGGTTACTCAACCCATTGCCGATGGTCATCCTGCTTACCCTGGCAAGCACCTTTTCAAGGAAGGTATCGGCAACGGCCCGGTCGACATATACCCGATTAATGGCATTGCAAATCTGCCCCATATTACGGAAAGAACGGTAGACCGTACCCTGAGCGGCGGCTTCCAGGTCGGCGTCCCGGCATACGATTATAGGGCAATTGCCGCCTAACTCCAGGGAAATCTTTTTAAGGTATGGAGCCGCCAGAGACATTATTTGTTTCCCGGTTTCCGTAGAACCGGTAAGTGTTATTTTTTGAACGACCGGACTGGAGATAAGGGCAGCACCAATCTTGGCACCGGAACCCAGTAATAAATTAATGACGCCTTTAGGCTCCAGGCAGTCATTTATTAACCGGACAAATTCACAGGAAGCCAGGGGGGTATTGCTGGCAGGCTTGACGATTATAGTATTACCGGCAGCCAGGGCCGGGGCTATTTTCCAGGCGGCCAGCGATACAGGATAGTTCCACGGTACAAAGGCAGCCACTACACCCAGGGGCTGTTTGATTACCAGGCTCCTGATATCACCTTTATTGGTAGGCAGTATTTCTCCTAAAACACGCTGTCCTTCCTCAGCATAATAGTCCAGGGCTTCGGCGGCGGCCTTCACTTCTCCCCGGGCTTCAGCCAGGGGTTTTCCCTGTTCCAGGGTTAACAACCTAGCAATAGCTTCAATGTTAGCCTTGATTGCGGAAGCGGCCTTATGTAACATTTCCCCCCTTCTGGCAGGGCTGGTATCCGACCACTCCCGGTAGGCTTTGCCGGCGGCGTTAAGGGCGGCCTGGATCTCGGCATCACTCGCTTCGGGTAGAGTACCGATGGTTTCCAGAGTGGCGGGGTTGCTGATTGGTTTTTGACTCTCGCTGGAACTCTCGTAAATGATTTCACCGTTAATCAACATGAAAGCATTATGCCTTGACAAGGTTGTTCCTCCCCTTCTTAGTTATGTTTATTTAAGCATAACGAATACAAGTGCTAATGTCAACATGTAAATACATCATCTTGACAGAAAAAATTTTTTTAGCCAGCAGGAATTTCGTAAGAAATGTAGAATATAGAGGATGTAAACACAATATGAGATCAGTGTAAGTTATTCCACCCGAATAATTTATGTGTTAAAGGCAGTGAAATTAATGCCTGTTCCCCAGGGTTTAAACATGGACCCCCGCATACCCCTCTACTACCAGCTGATGCAGCTTTTTCGCCAGCAGATCGAAGAAGGGGAATACCAACCGGGAGATTCCTTTCCTTCGGAAAATGAACTATGCGAGAAATTCGGTGTCAGCAGGCCGACGGTGCGCCAGGCCCTTAATGAATTAGTCAGGGAAGGGTTGTTGCATCGCATTAAAGGCAAAGGCACCTTTGTATCGGTACCGAAAATCCAGCAGGATTTTATGCAAAAGCTGGTCAGCTTTACGGAAGAGATGGAACAAAAGGGTTTAAAAGGCACCACCAGGGTATTGTCCTTACAGGTTGTACCCGCCTCTAAAAGTGTTGCCGCTCATTTGTCCCTGGCCATCGAAGAACCTGTTTTCCAGTTAGACAGGTTAAGGTTTATCAATGATGAGCCTATAGTAGTGGTGACAACGTATTTGCCCCAGAAGTATTGTCCTACTCTTATGCAGCAGGACTTGAATAACCAGTCCTTGTATAAAACACTGGAGGCTCAATATGGTATCCATATTTCCAGGGCCAGGCGTGTTTTGGAGGCAATAGCTGCCATAGAAGAATACGCCAAATTGCTGGAGATAGAAGTAGGGAGTCCCATTCAGTTATCAAGAACTGTGACCTGGGACCAGTATAACCGGCCGGTCGAATTTTCTATCGCCCGCTACCGCGGCGACAGGAGCCAGTTTACTATTGATTTAATAAGGTAAAAGGAGAGTTTATGCCTGCACTAAGATGTGGTAGCAAGATAATCGAGTGTGAGGGAGTTATCTTTGATAAAGACGGGACCCTAATTGACTCTTTCAAGATCTGGCCGGATTTAATAAAAGCTAGGGTAAAGATTTTACAAAGGGAAATAGGTTTTGATAATGAAATGGCCCGGCTTTTAGAAAAAACCATGGGTCTTAACGAAGGGGGGATTATCCGGCGGAGCCCCATTGTAGTTGGGTCGCGGGAGCAAACGGCGGCAGCAATGGCTACCATGCTTTTTGTATATCGAGGTATCCCCTGGGATGCAGGCATGGAAAAAGTAAACCGGGCTTTTGACTTATGTGATCAGGAGATGGGGCTGGCATGTCAGGCCCAGCCGTTTCCTGGTGCCCAACAAACTCTAAAAAATCTTTTTGAAGCCGGTTTCAAGCTCGCCGTTGCTACGAATGATGATATGGAACGTACCTACGCTCTAATGGAGTATGCCGGACTGGCTCCTTACCTGCATGCCTATGCTTGCCGTAACGAGGTCGAGAGGGCCAAGCCGGCTCCTGATCTTATATACCTTGTCTGCCGGCGATTAGGATTAGATGCCGGGCAATGCATAATGGTGGGCGATTCCCCCTTGGATATACAAATGGGAATGAATGCGGGGGTTTATATGAATGTAAGAGTTTTAGGTAGGGCGTTGTGTAAGGAAGAAATAACAGGTTCTAATGTTATTACTATAAATTACATAACAAATATAATACCATTCTTGTTGTGAAATGGATGATGGTTTCTTACTCATTATTTTGTATGGGGTAAAACTAATTAGTCAAAAAAAGATGTTGTTTATAGTATATCTATATAGGGTTTCTGTATATACTAATTAAATTTCAAAGACCTTCTGCCATTATTGTAAATAGCTTGGGGAAAAAATTTTATAAACCAGCAGGAATCTTAATAAGAAAGGAGAATATTAATGATGTAAATACAACATAAAGTCAAGCCAAGAACATATAAGCACTGCAGAAGAAACGTAAGAGCAGCAAACTCAAATCTACAGATAATAGATAATGCAAGTTCTCGTAAACGCCCAAAAAACTTCAGGTTAAAGCAGGGTCATATCTAGACAAAAGGGGGTAATGCAAAAAATACAAGGGTATACCGGCGAACGAATTATTTGATGGATGGGTCAGCCGACGCCTTGGTGGCATAATTTAAAGGAGGTGTAGGACAATTAAAACTGAAAACGAAACATTAAAATTTGTATTTATTACTAACTGTGTTAATGAAGATTTTTATAATCCAGTTAAAAAAGGAGTTCATGATGCTTCGCGATTGATAGATGTCAAAGCCGATTTTATTGGAACAGAAGAAGTTGACATTGACCAGCAAATCGAGATGGTTGATAATGCGATCAAACAAGGATATGATGGTATTGCCCTAAGTATAACTCACCCTACAAAATTTAATGCTGTCATAGAAAAAGCATTAAAACACGGTATTCCTGTCGTGGGATTTAATATTGATTCCAATGACCCGTCAAACAAAAGATTAAGCTGCATATGCCAAAATGTATATGAAGCGGGCAAAATTTTAGGTAGAGAAGCAATGAAATATATACCGGAGAAAAGTAGACTTTTATTCACCTTGCATTCTGTAGGGGTATCTGCTTTAGATGATCGTCTCAGGGGTGCACAGGAAGTATTAAGCAACAAAAACATAATTTCACAGGTTGTTGTAACAGGAATTGAGCCTATGAAAGCATCTAGCATCATTTTAAAAGCCTTAAAAGAGGATGAACAAATTAATGCTATTATATGCACCGGACAAGCGGATACAGAGGGTGCAGGCATAGCTGCAAATATTTTAAAGAAGGATAAGGATTATTTCGTTGCCGGCTTTGATTTATCCGCTAAGATCATTCAATTTATAGAAGAAGGGATTATAAGATTTACAATTGACCAGCAGCCCTATGTACAGGGATTTTATCCAGTTTTGCAATTAGCGCTCTACTGCAGGTATGGAATTATTCCTTCTAATATGGATGCAGGAGCAACAATTATAGACAGAAATAATATCAAAACACTAATCAGAGCGCATCAAAAGGGCTATAGATAAAAACAAAATAAAGAGGGGATAGCATAGGGGTCGCCGGATGTGGGCAAAACTGCACGTCTAGTGGCAACAGTGGTAGGCACCCCGTGAGTAGTGCCTTTTACCTACAAAATTAAGGTGAGGAGTGAAAAGAAAAATGAGTGATCAGGTATATGCATTTCGTGATCAGGCATGTGTATTAGAAAGTACGAAAACAGGTAATTTAATTAATCTAGAAGTGAGCAGAAATGATAAAAAGGTGTTAAGAGATTTGGCAAAGAAAGTAGCAGAGCTTGCAGCACGGCCAGTTGAGGACGAAAAAAGGGAACTTTGGTATAAGCTCAATAGTTTGGAGGAAACGAGGCCCGTTATTTTCTGCGACCCTGAGTTGGGTTGGAATGAAATAATAAAAGACTCCGATTTGAAGTGTGAAGGTGACCTGGCTCTTATATGGGAAAACAAGTTAAGAAAAGAAATATTTTGGGGAGAATCCATGGGTGATGACCGGGTAACGGACATATATTTTGATGTACCCCACATTGCTAAAAGCACAGGTTGGGGTATGGATAAGAAAGTAATCGGTGACCTTGCGGAGGGGTCTTATAAATGGGAAGCCCCCTTGAAGAGCTATGAGGATATGGACAAACTGCATTTCCCTGAGATTATCGTTGATTATGGCAAATCCGATTTAGTGTTGAATCAGGCAGAGGAGATATTTGGAGACATTTTTAAGGTTCGCCGTAAAAACATCTGGTGGTGGACTCTTGGTATGACATGGCCACTGGTGGATCTCCGCGGGTTGGAACAAATCATGTGGGATATGTATGATCACCCCGAAGAACTTCATCGAGTGATGGCTTTTTTAAGAGACGGACATATTCATATGCTGGAATTCCTGGAGAAAAATAATCTTTTAAGCTTGAATAATGATGGTACGTACGTAGGCTCAGGTGGCTTCGGGTGGACTCACGAACTACCCCAAAAGGATTTTGACGGAAAAACTGTTAGAACAATTGATATGTGGGGGTTTGCTGAAAGCCAGGAAACCGTGGGTGTATCCCCGGCACAGTTTGAGGAATTTGTATTTCAATACCAATTACCTATCTTGGATCGGTTTGGTTTAAATTGTTATGGCTGCTGCGAACCTTTAAACAAACGATGGGATATAGTAAAAAAAATACCGCATCTTAGAAGAGTGTCGGTTTCACCTAAGGCAGATGCTAAAGATATGGCCGAGAAATTGGGGGATAGGTATGTATTTTCATTTAAACCGGAGCCGGCATATCTGGCAACCCCTATGTTAGACGAGGAATTTATACGCAAATACCTGAGAAGTGTTTTCCAGGCTGCCAAGAATTGCAATTGCAGGGTAGAAGTAATTTTGAAAGATACGACTACGATCGGCGGAAATCCGGAAAACGTCATTAAATGGTGTAAAATTGCGCGTGAAGAGGCGGAATCCCTCTGATTCCGTAAATAGAGATACAGTAAGTTACTCAAGGAGGTGTGCTTCAGGGAATATATATTAACTATCCTAAGGTTTTATGGTGTTTTTGAGTCCAAGTTTAACAAGTTTAAAAAGAAAGGAAGGTAAGGTTCATGCGAAAAGGCAAACTGTGTTTAAATGCTATTTTATTGATGGCACTTCTCATTTTCACAGTCATGAGCATAGTAGGATGTGGAACACCTACTAAAACAAAAGCTGATGGGACAGCGAAGAAGGAAATTACTATTGGAAGAGTTATTCTTTCGTTTGATCAACCGTACCAGCAAGCAGATATGAAAGCATCTGAAGCTTATGCAAAAGAGTTGGGAATTAATTTGACATTACTTGACGGGAAAATGGATTCAAATACGATTGCAAATGCGATGAGCGAATTAATTGCTAAAAAAGTGGACGGGATTATTGTCCAGCCTTTAGACGGAGCTGCTATAGACAGCTCTATCACGGAAGCGCATAAAGCAGGGATACCGGTTGTTACGTTCTTTGAAAAGCAAAAGACAACCAAAGCTCCATATGTAAGGATTAATGAGGCGAAAAGCTCATTTGAGTTAGGTGCGTTGGCTGCCAAGAAGTGGAAAGAATTTTATCCTGATAAGCCAATATTCATTGGTGTTGTAGATCAACCTGAGATAGCATATGTACATGAAAATAGGGCACTGCCATTTATTGAAGGTGTCAAGAGCGTAGATAAAGATGCAAAAGTTGCAGCAATGGTTGCTGGCGGTGGTCTTAGGGATAAAGCCTTCGCGGCTGCGCAGGATCTTCTGCAAGCACATCCCGAAGCTAATATCATTTATGGAATTAATGCAGATTCTGCACTTGGAGCATTGTCAGCATATCAAATGGCTGGAAGAGGAAAAGCAAAAAATGGGATACCTCTTACAGAACTGATTGTCGGGACAGATGGAACCGAGCCGGAAATACTACAGATAATAAACCCAAATTCTGCGTATAAAATTACGATGGCACTACAACCTGCGATGAATGCAAAGACTCTTATAGATACCTGTTTAAAAACTATTAAAGGTGAATATAAGATGGATGAGGATAAAACTGTTGATACATTTGATGTTATTATGGACTATTGGAGTTATGATGTAAATAAATTCCAGTCATTCCTCAAAACCCAATATTTCATGGATGTGGATTTAAAAGCTGAATTGGCAAAGATGGTAAAAGAGTAAATCAATCTGTGTAAATGGAAAGTGCCTCATTAAAAGTACCTCATTATAGTTATAGTATAACTGGGTCTTATCCGTAGAAGGCTGGGGGTCAGGGCCGATCCCGCCCCCAGCCTTAACCTGACGCCGTAAATTGAAAGCTGAAAGACAGCAGGGCGGATGATAGTATAGGAGGGATAATATGGTTCGCAGGATTGGACTTCTTACCTTTTCTGACGGCAGGCCGGAAGCCCATGCCGAACTTTTGGAAATGAACCGCGCCTTCCAGGAGCGCGTGGTACAGGCCCTTTCTGCAGTGGATGAGATTGAACTAGTAGTTGGCGATGAGATTATCTCCACTCCGGAAGAGGCAAAGCGCCAGGCCCATCGACTTAAGGCGGCTGAAGTTGATGGTACTATTTTTAATTTTTCCATCTGGTGTTTCCCCCACCTCGGGGTGATTGCAGCTCAGCATGGCAAAGGCCCCTACTTGCTTCTCTCCAATCTCAACCCTCGCTATGCTGGCCTGGTCGGCATGATGGCAACCGCCGGGAGCCTTGATCAATTGGGTATTAAAAATTCTCGGGTTTGGGGCGATGTCCAGGATCCAAAAGTGCTGGACCAGATTATCCGGTTCGCCCGGGCAGCCTCGGTGGTGAGCAGATTGAAGGGGCAGACATACGGCCAGATTGGCGGGCGCAGTATGGGTATGTACACGGCAGTTGCTGACCTACGCCAGTGGCAGTTACAGTTTGGTGTTGATGTTGAGCATATAGACGAGCTGGAAATTGTACGCCGAGCCAGTACTATAGATCCTGAAAGGGTAGAGAAAGCTTTTCGGTGGTTAACGGAGCGGATCGGGCATATTGTTTACAACAACATGTTTACAGAAGACAAGCTTCGCTATCAAATCAGGACATACATGGCTACTAAAGAGATTGTTCGAGATTTTAATTTACATTTCATTGGTATTAAATGCCAGCCTGAAATGGCAGATCATTATTGCAGTCTATGTCTCAGCCAGGCATTTCTTAACGATCCATATGATATGGAAGGCTCCAAAACTATCACACCTACTGCCTGCGAGTGCGATATGGATGGCGCCTTGACTATGCAGATACTTCATTTGCTTACAGATCTCCCTGTCCTATTCTTTGATTTCCGTCACTATGATCCCGAAGAAGACATCTATGTTTTCAGCAACTGCGGCTCCCAATCAACCTGGTACGCAGGCCGTTCACAGATGCCCGAGGAAAATCTCAGACCCGTATCCTTTTATCCACAAACTCCAACTTTCTACCGGGCCAGTGGAGCAACAGTACAATATATGGCTGCTGCAGGCGAAGTTACTATAGCCAGACTTGCCAGGCGTAACGGCAGGTACTGGATGGCCATTATGCCGGGAGAATTTGTCACCTACCCTGTTGAAAAGATGGAAGAAACCTCTCCGGAATGGCCGCAAGCATTTACAAAACTTAAGGTAAAACCCGATGAACTGATCCGGGTATATGGGTCAAACCATGCCCATGGTGTAGCAGGATACTGGGTACCGGAGTTAGTTAAGATCTGTGAGTTACTAGATGTGGAGCCAGTTGTATTTGCATAGGGATGGACATGACAACAAGGAAATATCGGGTGAAGCTATTTTGTCAGGGAGGAGGAATATTTTCATGGCATTTCAATATGTAATCAGCAACTGGATTTATGGCGAGGAAGATCTCCGGACTACATTTGAGCGTTTGCATCGGTTTGGCTATGACGGTGTAGAGTTAATGGGCGAACCTGGGAAGTATGATGTAGCAGAAGTTCGTAAACTATGCCGGGAGTTTAGGCTGAAAGTCCTTACCATTGCCGGGATGTATCCCTGGCCTACTGAGGAACGAGATCTCAGCAATCCCGATCCGGCTATTCGCTCTCGGGCCGTGCAATACTTAAAAGACTGCTGTGCTTTTGCCAATGAATTGGGAGCCAGGGTGATCATAGTTGTACCCTCAGCGGTATCCAAGACTCAGCCGGTTGGTAATCCAAGAAGTGATGACGAATGGTTAAAGGCATATGCTGATGAGTGGAGATGGGCGGTAGACTCGGTAGGGAAGGCAGCCATTCACGCAGAGGAACGGGGTGTGTTTCTGGCTATCGAACCCATCAACCGTTATGAAACATTTTTAGTGAACTCATGCGAGCAGGGACTGAGGATGATGCGTGAGATCAATTCGCCGGCGGTGAAGCTCCATCTGGACACTTTCCACATGAATGTTGAGGAGGTTAGCCCGGCAGGTGCCATTCGGGAAGCCGGGGAAGCCCTAATTAATTTGCATATCGCCGATAGCAACCGGAGGGCTGTAGGAGAGGGCCATACCGATTTTCGTTCCATCGTTCAGGCTTTGCAGGATATTGAATATAAATGGACGTTAAGCCTAGAGCCGCTCCCTCCGGTTCCAGATCCATACTTGGCTACGCGTATCAAGCGTTTTGAATACCTGCGCGATGATTATGCCCGTCTTTCAATCGAACGCCTGAAAGCGATAGAAAAAGAGCTTTTGAATAAATAGAAGTTATAACCTCACTAACTGCTAGGCCCTCGACCCCCTAGAAAATTCTAGGGAAAACCGGACAATAAATCAATTAAAGGGAGTGATGGCAAAAGACACAAGAGATGACTTTAGATATCATATCTTTAGTACTCAAAAAAGGGTGAGTATGCATGAGTGAGAATGTTATAGAGATAAGAGATCTGTCAAAATACTATCCGGGCACCACAGCACTTGACGGTGTTAGTTTTGACATAAAAAGAAATACGGTTCATTGTATTGTGGGAGAAAACGGTGCGGGTAAATCTACTTTTGTAGGAATCCTTTCAGGGGCAATCAAACGAAGCAAGGGGAAAATCATATATAATAACACCGATTATAATCCCCAGAATATCCGCGATGCAATCAATTCGGGAATGAGTTTTCTTTTTCAAGAATTGAACGTAGTAGAAACTCTTACAGTAGAACAGAATCTAACTCTTGGAATTGAAAAAAAGAAATATGGCTTCATAAGGAGAAGCAAAGAGGCAGATAAATCTTTTGAGGTACTAAGAAGTTTTGCCCCTGACATACAACTGGGAAAAAGGGTTTCGGAATTGAGTGTAGCACAAAAACAAATCATTGAAATCGTAAAAGCCATCACATTAGATGCAAGTGTAATAGTCATGGATGAACCAACCGCAGCTTTATGCGAAGAGGAGGCCAAAAGGTTATTTAGAGTCATTAATGATTTAACGAAGCAAAATGTTACAGTTATATATATTTCCCATAGGCTAAATGAAATATTTGAGTGTGGGCAATATGTAACTGTCCTAAGGGATGGAAAATGCGTTGGGACGAAGCGAATTGTAGATATAGCATCTCCTTCTGAATTAATAAAGATGATGACAGGAAAAGCAGTTGAAGAAGGCTATATCCCCAGTGAAATTGATTATAACAAGAAAGTTTTTTAAGCAAAAAGTTTATGCAATAAAAAACTGAAAAATATTAGCTTTGAGCTCTATAAAGGAGAAATTCTAGGTTTCTATGGTTTACGGGGTGCAGGTAAGACGGAGATAGCAAGGGCTATATATGGCATTGATGAGACACGAGGTTCTATATTTATTAATGGCCAAGAGACAGAAATCAAAAACCCTCGTGTAGCCATAAAGAAGAAAATATGTATGGTACCGGAGGAAAGAAGAACACAAGGGCTAGTCACTAAATTATCAATACGCGAAAATATACCGTTGATGAATATCAAAAAAATATCACGATACATGTTTACCATCATTTGGAAAGAGCGGGATCTTGCTAAAACATATATTGAGAAATTAAGGATAGCGACAGCTGATGAGGATAAAACTGTTTCCTTATTGAGTGGAGGAAATCAACAAAAAGTTGTGCTAGCAAAATGTTTAAATGCTGAAGGAGAAATAATGCTGTTGGATGAACCAACTAGGGGAATTGATGTGGGTGCGAAACAGGAAATCTACAAAGTTATAAGGGATTTCTCCAAAGAAGGGAAGTCCGTCATGGTTTTTTCTTCCGACCTTCCCGAGATTATTAATCTATGTGATCGAATAATACTACTTTTTGATGGGGAAATAAAAGCTGTTATGAAAAACAATAAAGAAATTAACAGAGAAGAAATCATGCTTATAGTAACGGGAGGCAAGTGTTAACACAATGAAAATCAAAGTTAATAAATATCTTCTTCATAAACTTATATTATTAGGCATACTGGCAATTGAGATAGTGGGGTTGACGATTTTATGTAATGATTTTTTTACCACTGCAAACTTAAAAAATGTTATTCAACAAACAGCGTTGATAGTAATAACAGGTTGTGGAGCTACTTTGTTGATGATAAGCGGCAACATAGATCTATCAGTTGGAAGCATATTAGCATTATGTGGAATGCTGTCGGCACTATTTGTGGTTTGGGGGATGCCAATAACATTATCAATCGTTCTTTCTTGCATTATCGGAGCTTTCATGGGGATGCTCAATGGTGCTATGGTTGTTAAATTAAAAATAACACCTGTCATAGCAACTCTGGGAATGATGTATGTTGCAAGAGGACTTTCTTTCATTATAGGTAATGGTAAATCAATTTCTGTAGGATTACCGCAAAATTTTGGTTACATGGGACAAGGATTTATAGGTCCCCTTCCTGTTTCAGCAGTAATTGTTCTAATTATGGTGGTAATATTTTATATCATTGAGAGTAAAACAGTTGTGGGTAAGTATTCTTTTGCGATTGGCGGAAATAAAGTAGCTGCATGGCTTTCAGGAATAAATGTCGATGCAATTGTATTCTTACTGTATACGCTGGTTGGACTTTTAGCAGGATTATCAGGTACGCTTTTAGCTTCAAGGTTGGCTAGCGGCCAGCCAAATGTTGGAGTGGGGTTCGAATTTGATGTAATTGTGGCCGTAGTCCTTGGTGGTACACCTTTGGAAGGTGGTGAGGGTTCAGTTATCGGAATGCTTATGGGTGCATTACTCGTTGGATTTCTTAACAATGGGATGAATCTTCTTGGTATCCAATCATTTTATCAGAGCGTATTTAAAGGAATTATACTGGTTGCTGCAGTACTTTTAAACAAAGTACTAAAGGAGAAATTAACATGATGCACAGGTTTGTTAGTGACTCCAACCGAATGTTTCCTATGGGTACTATGGGCGGATAGCATAATTCAATTTATGTGTTATATTTATGCCTCGAAGTAAAAAATTTTTAAACCAGGCATTAAGTAGTTCAACAAGGGGGAAAAATTAATGCTTAAAAGTGAAATGATCGGAATAGCAGTTCTTGGTGCCGGGCGCGCGGGCATGGTCCATGCGCGCAACTTTGCGGAGCATGTACCTGAGGCACGACTGGTAGGAGTATATGATGCCGATAGAGAGCGCGTCGATGCGGTAGTTAGCGAGCTGGGGACTAAAGGCTATTATGATATTGAAGATTTATTGCGGGACGCCAGCATCGATGCCGTGGTCATCGCAGCGCCGACCTTTGCCCATAAAGACCTGGTCGTGGCGGCTGCTGCGGCCCAAAAGGCTATCCTGTGCGAGAAGCCCCTGGCGCTCACTCCCGACGAGGCCGAAGCCATGCAGGAGGCGGTTGTCGCCGCCGGGGTGCCCTTCGTCATGGGTTTCATGCGGCGCTATGACGAAAATTTCCGCCGGGCCAGGGAGATTATTGCCCGGGGTGATATCGGCCGCCCGCTCATTATAAAGTCAACTGGTAAAGGCCCGGGACTGCCGTCGCGTTGGGCGTGGGACGTAAAAAAAAGCAATGGTATCTTGGGTGAAGTCAACAGCCATGATTTCGATTCTGTCCATTGGCTGATGGAAGCGGAATATGCCTGGGTTTTTGCCAGGGGGAAAAATTTCCGCTCAGAGGAACTGAGAAAAGAGTTCCCCGATTTCTACGATAACGCCCTGGTGATGTTTGAGATGACCAACGGATGTTTAGGTACGATCGACGGCTCCTGCCCCAGCGAATACGGCTATGACGCCAGGATTGAGATCCAGGGAACCGAAGGGCTGCTCTTTATCGGGGATATCGCCCGGCATGGTTTGACAGTCTGTACCAGGAGCAAAGGCGTCGCGAAGAATGTTGTCGATAGCTGGCGAAGCCTCTTCCGGGATGCCTATCTAAGAGAGGACAGGCACCTGGTGGAATGCCTGGTAAAAGGCGTGCAGCCGCAGACGACTCTGCTGGATGGGAAACGAGCCCTTAACGTGGTGCGGGCCGCCAACCAGTCGATAATTACAGGGAAAGTGGTTAGCCTGTAGGATTATAAAAACCGGTTTTTTCCGGCACCTGGCATGCTGGAGTAAACGTACATGTAAAGACAATATTATGTAATAGCAATTATTCCAGGAGGAAAGTTTTATGTTTAAAGGCGGGTACCTGGGTAAAGTTTTACGAGTTAACCTGAGCACCGGTTCCATAGCCGTAGAAAATGTCAATCCGGGCATCTACCGTCAGTTTTTAGGCGGGCGCGGGGCGGCGGCCTATTACTATTACCGGGAAATCGGGCCGGACACGGCACCCCTGTCTCCTGACAACAAGCTCATTTTCTTTACCGGCCCCCTTACCGGCCTCAATCTTCCCTCGACGACCAAATTCCAAATGGCCACCAGGTCGCCCATGACGGGCCTTTACCTCTGTTCCAACTCCAGCGGCAGGGTGGGTCCCCACCTGAAGTTTGCTGGCTACGACGGTTTGATAGTTGAAGGCCGCGCCGCCAATCCTGTATTCATTTACATTAATAACGACAGCGTTGAAATCAGGGACGCCGCCTTACTCTGGGAAGAAAGCACTTCCCGGGCTGAAAAGAGGTTAAAGGAACTTACCGGTGAGCCCCGCGCGGCAATTATGTGTATCGGACCGGCGGCTGTTAAAGGGGCCGACCTGGCCTGCATCATGGTCGACGGCCGCAGCTTTGGCCGCGGCGGCGCAGGCCGGGTCATGGCCGGTAAAAATTTAAAAGCCGTGGTGGTTTACGGTACCGGGAAAATTCCTGTTTACGACGCGGAAAAGATAAACGATTTGGGCAAGACGGCTGCGCAGAAAGCCCGGGATGGGAAACCGGTGCATACCCGGTTCGGCACGGCCCAGTATACCTCTATAATGAATGAGTTCGGCTGTTACCCGAGCTACAACTTCCGCACTGGCGTCTTTGACGGTATAGATACCATTACCGCTGAATATATGGAAAAACATTATAAAGTAAAGAACCTGGCCTGTTATCGCTGCCCGGTTGCTTGCGCCCAGCTTTGCGAGGTAAAAGAAGGTCCTTTTAAGGGATTTAAAAGTGATCCTGAATACGAAACCATCGGCGCCTTTGGCGGCCAGTGCGGCGTCAGCGATTTCGGCGCCATTGTGGCCGCCAACAGCCTCTGCGATGAATACGGCCTCGACACCATGTCGGCGGGTACGATTATCGCTTATGCTATGGAATGTTATGAACGGGGCCTGTTTACGGAGGAAGAGCTGGGGATGAAGCTGCCCTTCGGCGATGGTGAGGCTATGGTGGCCATGGTGAAGCGCATTGGTGAAATGGAAGGGTTCGGGGCTGAACTGGCGCGGGGTTTTCGCTACCTGGCGCAAAAGTACCCGGCGACCGTTCCGTACATGATGCACGCCAAGTGGATGCCCTTTGCCGCTTATGAACCGCGCGGTTTTCACGGCATAGGCCTTTCTTACGGGACCTCCAGCCGCGGCGCCTGCCATAATGTGGGCGGGTGGACCATCCGCGACGAACTGCTGACGGGAGAGTACGATCCCTTCGCCGTAAAAGGCAAAGGGGAACTGGTCAAGGCCATCCAGGATACCCGGGCTTATATTGACTCCCTGGGGATCTGCACTGTGGTAAGGTCGGCCATGGGATTTACTGACAAGCCCACGGGTAATGTCCTTGCGCTGGTTACCGGCTATGACTTTACGCCGGAATTGATGACCATCGGTGAGCGTATTTACACCCTGGAGCGGCTTATTTTAGGGCGCGAGGGGGTAACAAGGGCCCACGATTACCTACCGGATCGCATCATGAAGGAGAAGCTGCCGGAGGGCCCGGCCCGGGGGCATGTCTTGAGCAAGGAGATGTACGATGAAATGCTCGATGGATATTACCGCACCCGGGGGTGGGACGAAGAAGGCAGGCCCACGCCGGAACGGCTGCAGGAGCTGGGGCTGGAATTTTGCCTGCGGGAGGGTTAAGCAAAATGCAGGTCGCAGTGCGTTACCTGGGCCCGGCCTCCAGCTTCAGCAACACCGCCAGCGACGTCCTGGAATTCGACCGGCCGGTATCCCTCCGGCAGGTGTTAGATACTATCGCGGCCAGGTACAACTATAGCTTTACGCCGCCGGCCTGGGCCCTCCTCCTCGATGGGCGTGGTGTTGCCAATGAAAATTGGGCCGGCACCATCATCGAAGCTGATGCGGAAATCACGATTTTACCCCATTTATCGGGAGGATAAGTTCGATGGGCTATAAAGTAGTAGTTACGCCCCGCTCCTTTGGGGCGACTTCCACCAGGCCCCTGGACATGTTGCGGGAAAAGGGTTATGAAGTAGTACTTAACTTAAAGGGGCGCCCTTTAAAACAGGAGGAGCTTCTCGAGCTGGCCGCTGACGCCGACGGCCTCCTGGTAGGGATTGATGAAGTATCAAGGCAGGTGATAGAAGGTTCTCCGGGCTTAAAGGTAATTTCCAAGTACGGCGTGGGTGTCGATAACATCGATTTGCAGGCGGCCCGGGAGCGAGGTATCATTGTTACCAATACTCCCGGCGTGAATACGGAAGCAGTGGCCGACCTGGCGGTGGCCCTGATGCTCTGCGCGGCCCGCCAGGTAGCTGCAGCCGACCATTCAATAAAAAAAGGTGAATGGAAAAAGTTTATGGGTGTATCCTTGTTTAAAAAGACGGTAGGCGTCCTGGGTACGGGTCAAATAGGGCGCGCCGTGGTCAGGAGGTTAAAAGGGTTTGAAGCGGAACTCCTGCTGTACGATATAGCCAGGGATGAAAATTTTGCGGCCGCGGTGGGCGGCCGCTACGCCGACCTGGCAGAAGTGTTGCAGGAGGCCGACTTTGTGTCCGTGCACCTGCCCCTCCTGCCGGCTACCCGTAATTTAATCGGTGAAGCAGGGTTGAGGCTGATGAAGGCCGGCGCCATAATTGTGAATACCGCCCGAGGCGGCATAATTGATGAGGATGCTCTGGTAAAGGCTCTACGCGAAAAATGGATCAGGGGGGCGGCCCTGGATACCTTCAGCGTCGAGCCCCTGGCCAATGAAGAATTAAGGAAACTGCCCAATGTGGTGTTAACCCCCCACATCGGCGCCTATACAGAGGAAGCAGTCTTAATGATGGGCATGCAGGCTGCCGGGAATCTCATCGACGCCCTGGATGGAAGGCGGCCGGAAAGCGTAGTAAATTGAATAGGCCAACCTGGAAATCTGGAAAAGGGGTAAGAAGAAAGATGAAAAAAGCAGTTTACCTGGAACCGCACGTGCTGGAAGTGGTTGAGGATGAAGTCCCGGTCATCGGCCCGGACGAAGCTCTTTTACGGGTACGGGATTGTACCATCTGCGGTACTGATCTGCGCATTTATAACTACGGCCATTTTAAAATTCCAACGGGTGCTAAAAGGGTGCTCGGCCACGAGGTGGTAGGAGAAATAGCGGAAGTAGGCGGCCAGGTGCAGGGCTTAAAGCCGGGCATGAGGGTGGCGATAGCGCCGAATATCGGTTGCGGCCACTGCGATATGTGCGTCCAGGGTTGGAACCAGCTCTGTCCCGATTACGAGGCTTTTGGCATCAGCCTCGACGGCGGCTTTGCCGAATATATGAAGATTCCAGCCGCGGCAATCCGCCAGGGAAATATCCTGGAAATTCCCGATGGAATATCTTACCGGGAAGCAGTACTAGTAGAACCCCTTTCATGCGTTTATAACGGTTTTGAATCAATTGGCATTAAGCCAGGAGATACAGTAGTCGTCTTTGGCGCCGGCCCCATAGGGTTGCTGCATGTCCAGCTGGCCAGGCTGGGTGGGGCAACCAAAATTATTCTCTGCGAGCCGGTTGAGGAACGCCTGCAGGAGGGCAGGCGGTACGGGGCCGATATTCTAATCAACCCGCAGCAAGAAGATATCAAAGCCGTTGTCAAGGAGGAAACAAAAGGGAAAGGGGCGGATGCCGTCATTACCGCCGTCTCGGCGGCGGTCGTCCAGCAGCAGGCCCTAGAAATTGCTGGCATCCTCGGGCGGATCAATTTTTTTGGCGGGTTACCCCGGGGCCAGGAGACGGTATCCCTCAATACCAATTTAATTCACTACAAGCAGCTAATAGTAACGGGGACCACCGGTTCCAACCACAGACAATACCGGCGGTCTTTGGAGCTTATTGCCGCCGGAAAAGTCGAAACAGGAAGTTTGATCGGCAGAATTTACCCCCTGGAAGCGATTGCTGAGGCTTTTCAACAAGGAAATACCGGGAAAAAGATTGCTATAAGCTTTGAAAAATAAACCTTATCCACTGAGGAAGGAGAACTGGCAATGTACGATTTTTTACCATTTAATACTACTTGCAATTTTAATACCGGCGTTTTAAACCCACCCGGCAACCTGATTAGCCGCTGTCTTGCCGATATGCGGGGAGTTTTTCACGATAGAGATGCCTATGAAGTGATGCTTAAGGAAAACCCCAAAATCTATGAGTTTTATAACGTCATCATCCCGGAAGAGGAGGGGCACCTGCAGCACTGCACCAGTATTATCTACCCGGGCAAAGTCGGCAATGAATACTTTATGACCAAGGGACATTATCACGCTATTCCAGGGACGGCAGAAATATATATTTGTTTACGGGGCCAGGGTAAATTAGTAATGCAAACGGTTGAGGGTGATTTTATGGCTCTGGATATGTACCCGGGGAGCATCTCCTATATACCGCCTTTCTGGGCCCACCGGACAATCAATGTCGGCAGCGAGCCACTGATCTTTTTTGGCGTTTACCGCGGGGATGCCGGGCATAATTACGGTACCATCGAAGAAAAAGGTTTTTATAAACTGGTTATAGAAAAAAATAATATCCCGACAATCATAGATAATCCTCTCTACAGCAGATAGGAGGAGGACAATGGACCGGAAATATTTAATGGGCATTGATATTGGTACTACCGGTACCAAAGCCGGGCTGTTTGACCTGGAAGGCAACCTGGTTGCCGACGCTTATGAAGAATCGGTCTTGCATTATCCCCAACCCGGCTGGGTAGAACAAGAGGCCGAAGACTTTTACCGAACCACCTGTTTAACTGTGCGTCGCGTTTTAGAAAAGAGCCGCATCAACCCCGCCGAGATAGCTGCCATCGCCTTTGACGGGCAGATGGCCGGGATTTTAGGGATTGACGGCGACTGGCAGCCGGTAACCCGGTACGATTCCTGGTTGGATATTCGCTGCCAGAAATATGTGGACTGGATCCGCGAAAATTATAGCGATATTTTCATCAATACCGTGGGTATGCCGCCGACGGTAGCCCACGGCCCTAAGATGCTCTGGTGGAAAAATGAAGAACCGGAGACCTTTAAAAGGATTGCTAAATTTATTGTCCCGGCAGTTTATGTAGCCGGCCGGATTTGCGGCCTCAAGGCGAAGGAGGCCTTTGTCGACCATACTTACGTCCACTTTTCCGGGGTCAGCGATGCGCGTAATATCGCCTGGTCCACGGAAATGCTCGACCTTTTTGACATACCGCTGGAAAAAATGCCGCGTATCGTGGAGCCATGGGAAATAGTGGGTTATGTTACGGCGAAAGCGGCAGAGGATACAGGACTGGCAGCAGGGATACCGGTAGCCGCCGGCGCTGGCGATCATGCCGCCAGCTGCCTGGGGGCCGGCCTGGTGGAGAAGGGCCTGGTGGTGGATGTCGCTGGGACGGCTTCTATTCTGTCCTGCTGCGTTGATCGCTTCGTCCCCGACGTTGCCCATAGGACCATCATCATGCCGCGCGCAATACCAAAAGATCTATGGTTGCCCCACGCCTATATAGGCGGTGGCGGCCTGTGTTTGAGGTGGTTCAGGGACACCTTCGCCCCGGTGGAAAAGGAACAGGCGCAACAGCAGGGGAACAGCGCTTATGATCTCTTAAATAAAAAAGCTGCCGCTGCAAGCCCGGGCAGCGGGGGATTGTTATTTGTCCCCCATCTCGGCGGGCGTATTTACCCTTATGACAGCAGTGTGCGCGGGGCCTGGATCGGCTTTAGCTGGAACCATGACCAGGGAGGCTTTTATCGCTCCATCATGGAAAGTATCGCCTATGAGTATTGCTATTATTTAAATATAGAAAAGCAGCTTTACCCGGAACTCGAATTTAAGGAAGTCCGGGTTATCGGCGGGGGCGCCCGCAGTGATTTCTGGAACCAGATGAAGGCCAACATTTTGGGCATACCTTATGTTAAACTGGACCGGGAAGAAGTGGGTATACTCGGTTCTGCCATCCTGGCTGGCTATGCTGCCGGTATCTACCGGGATCTTAAAACTGTAGCGCTGCAGTCATCTCGGGCCGGTAAAAGGTACGAGGTTGACTTAAAGCTACACCGATTTTATCAACCCTATACACGGTTATATGCAGAAGTTTTTACGAATCTGGTTCCTGTTTATGGCCAGCTGGGGAAATTAGCCGCACGGGCAGGGATAGATGAAAATTAGTTTAAGAATTTAAGAAAGCGCCCTTCTGGCAGCTGAGACCCGCAAAGAGCCGGCCAGTGGCGAATATCGGCGGGAGAATACCAGTAAATGAGCGGCCATCGGAGGAACCGTCTTGGCGATAAAACGCAGTCGCAGTGCTACCAAATTAGCCGTACGTGGTAAAGTAAAGTGCGCTCTGGCAATGGGTCTGAAATGTATTGCCCATAATTTCCAGCAGCTTAAAAAAGCTGGTTTTAGGTTAAAGCTAAGGAGGTTAAGGAAATCTCTGTCAACCCCCAAATGCCTTTACAGGGGGTTAGTGTCCCTGCTTGTATGGAAAAACCAGGAAACGGGGGTAGATTACGGTTTTTGACTGGCCACTAATGCAGTTATATTACCTGCAAAATGCCATTTTTGATGTTAGAGCTTTTACGCACCTGGCGCGAGTTAGGTATTTTGGGGTTCTTGCACCGGAATCTTGATATTGCTTTCCTCTAATAACCATAGTATCATGAATATATAACAGGAGGTGTTACATCGATGGCTAACACAAAAGTTATGCATATACGGCTTCCAGATGATATAGCAACACGTCTGGATGCTTTTCTTCAATCCCGGGATATAAGCCGGAGCGGGTTTATCACAGAAGCCGTAGCCGAAAAGCTATGTCGAGAGATACAAGTACAAAAGCTTAAAGAAACCCGTGGCATTCTGGAGCCGGAAGACGCGCCGGAATGGTTTAATAGCCCCAGTGCTAAATGGGTACGAGAGATCCGGGAACAAGAGAGGGATATTACTTGGCGGCCTTTTTAATCGATACTTGTGTGCTTATTGATCACCTTACAGGAAGGCTGGCGCCACCTGTTTCCGCATGGCTGGAACAGACGGCGCGTTCCGGCGCTCTGGCCACCAGTGTAGTAGTATATCATGAGCTCTTGACCGGCGCGAAAAGCCCCAGAGCTCAGGCTGCCATAAAAACCCTATTGGAAACTTGGACGCTTTTTCCTGTTAACCGGGCGGTCGCTGAAAGGGCTGCGGCGCTCCGGCGCGAGCTGGCTACCCAGGGAAAACCGGCGGGAATGGCTGACAGCTTAATCGCCGCTACGGCCGAACTTCGTAGCTTCAGGGTGGTAACTGCCAATCTCAAGGACTTTCCCGGCGCACTGGCCCCGGAAGAGGCGGCTTCCACTCAAGTTTAGCCCTTTTACCGGAACGACCCGCCCGGCAGTAGCGAATCCCGGCGAAAGGGCTTGCATTTTTAGCGTAAAGAATATATGATAATACCTGTACTTAGCACTCCTTAAAAAGGAGTGCTAACAACTACTGATAAGGGAGGCCCATCGATGAGTTTTCAGCCCTTAGGGGACCGTGTCCTCATTAAGCCCCTGGAAGCCGAAGAAAAAACAGCGGCCGGTATTGTCCTGCCGGACACCGCCAAGGAGAAACCCCAGCAGGGAGAGGTTGTAGCCGTTGGCCCCGGCCGTTTGCTGGATAATGGTGAGCGGGGAAAAATGGAGGTTAAAGCCGGAGACCGGGTGCTCTATGCCAAGTATGCCGGTACCGAGTTGAAACAGGGTGACACCAAATACCTGGTCCTCAGCGAACGAGATATTCTCGCGATAGTTGAATAAAGACTGAATAAGCTAGGAGGAGCTACATAATGGCCAAACAAGTAGTCTTTGACCGTGAAGCCAGGGAGGCTCTGGAAAACGGCATTACCAAACTCACTGAGGCCGTCCGGGTTACCCTGGGACCCCGGGGCCGGAACGTGGTCCTGGAAAAGAAATTCGGGGCGCCGACCATCACCAATGACGGTGTGACCATTGCCAAAGAGGTAGAGTTAAAAGATCCCCTGGAGAATGTGGGCGCCCTGCTGGTCCGGGAGGTGGCCTCCAAGACTAACGACGTCGCCGGCGACGGTACCACCACCGCCTGCGTCCTGGCCCAGGCCATTGTCCGGGAGGGTATGAAGAACGTAGCCGCCGGGGCCAACCCCATGTTCATGAAGAAAGGGATCCAGAGGGCTGTAGAAGCCGTGGTGGCGAACCTGAAGTCTCAGGCCCGGCCGGTGGAAAGCAAGGACTCCATCAGCCAGGTAGCCGCCATTTCCGCCAATGATCCTCAGATTGGCTCCCTGGTGGCCGAGGCCATGGAGAAAGTGGGTAAAGACGGGGTCATTACCGTAGAGGAATCCAAGGGTATGGAAACCGCCGTAGACGTCGTGGAAGGCATGCAATTCGACCGCGGCTATATCTCCCCCTATATGGTCACCGACAACGAGCGCATGGAAGCCGTCCTGGAAGAACCCTACATCCTGATTACCGATAAAAAGATTACCGCCGTGGCTGACCTGATACCTGTCCTGGAGAAGGTGGTGCGGACGGGCAAGCCCTTGCTCATCATCTGCGAAGATATGGAGGGCGAAGCCCTGGCTACCCTGGTGGTCAATAAGCTCCGGGGCACCTTTACCTGCGTGGCCGTCAAGGCGCCGGCCTTCGGCGACCGGCGCAAGGCCATGCTGCAAGATATCGCTATCCTGACGGGCGGCCGGGTGATCACCGAAGAAACCGGCCTGAAGCTGGAGAACGCCACCCTGGATATGCTGGGGCAGGCGCGCCAGGTCCGGGTGGGTAAAGAAGAGACCACCATCGTCGAAGGCCGCGGCAAGGACGAGGCCATTGAGGCCCGGGTAGCCCAGATTCGCCGGGAGTATGAAGACTCCACCTCTGATTACGATCGGGAGAAACTCCAGGAACGCCTGGCCAAGCTGGCCGGTGGCGTGGCGGTCATTAAAGTTGGGGCGGCCACCGAAACGGAAATGAAGGAAAAGAAGATGCGCATTGAAGACGCCCTGTCGGCCACCCGGGCGGCAGTGGAAGAAGGTATCGTTGCCGGCGGCGGCACGGCCCTGGTACGCGCCCAGGCAGTCTTAAAGGATGTCCAGGCCCTGGGCGACGAACTGACGGGGGTGCGCCTGGTCTACCGCGCCCTGGAGGAACCCCTGCGCCAGATCGCGGCCAATGCCGGCGTCGAGGGTTCGGTAGTTGTGGAGAAGGTGCGCCAGAGTAGCGACGGCCTGGGCTTTAACGCCGCTACTCTGGAGTATGTCAACCTTATTGAGGCCGGTATCGTTGATCCGGTCAAAGTGACCCGTTCCGCCCTGGAGAATGCCGCCAGCATTGCTTCCCTGGTCCTGACCACGGAAAGCGTGGTAGCCGACATTCCGGAAGAAGAACCGCCTATCCCCGGCGGCGGTATGCCCGGTGGTGGCGGTATGCCCATGATGTAGAAGGCAGGCAAGTTATTTCCCGGGCCCCGGCGTTTAAAACGCCGGGGCCCTTTTGGCAGGAAATGGGGCGGCCGTGGCGAATACAACAATGATTTTTGGTAAAGGTTACATGGCGCAGCCGGTTCTTCCTGGATGCGCTGGCGGCAAGCCCCCAGCGGGGGTTTTAACCGCAATGGTGGCGTAGGGGAAGATAGAGAGGAAATAAAGTAAAGGATGAAGTACATGCCACAGCACCTGCAAGTAGAAGTTCTAACCTCCCAACCGGTGGGGACGGATACCTGCCTGCTGAAGCTAAAGGCCCCGGATTTGGCCCGCGCCGCCCGGCCGGGCCAGTTTGTGCATCTTCTTTGTGGAGAGGGCCGGGACCCTCTCCTGCGGCGGCCTTTGAGCATCCATGACGCCGGCGGGGGGGAAGTGACCCTTTTTTACCAGGTCAAGGGCCGGGGTACGTCCTGGTTGAGCCGGCGGCAGCCCGGTAGCAGGGTGGATCTCCTGGGGCCCCTGGGCCGGGGGTTTACCCTGGTAGCCGGCGGGAGGCTGGCCCTGATGGCCGGGGGTCTGGGGATGGCGCCCCTGTTTTTCCTGGCCCGGGTGGCCCGGGAGATAGGCAACACCGTTGATTTTTTTTACGGCGCCCGGGACCGGCAGGGTCTGCACCGCCTGGAGGACCTGGAGGGTCTGGGTGTCCGGCTATATCTCGCTACCGACGACGGCAGCGCCGGCTTGCATGGGTCGGTGACGGCCCTCTGGGAACAGCAGTTACAGGGTAGAGTCTACGACCGCGCTTATGCCTGCGGTCCCCGGCCGGCCCTGGCGGCCTTTGCCCGCCTGGCGGCAGCAGCGGGTATACCGGCGGAAGTCTCCCTGGAAGAGCGGATGGCCTGCGGTTTTGGCGCCTGCCGGGGCTGTGTAACCGCCCTGCGCGACGCCCGGGGTGAAAAGTATTACGAGAATGTCTGTACCGGCGGCCCCGTCTTTGACGCTGCCGCCGTCTGCTGGGAGGACTGATAATGGAGTTGGCTAAGAAAGAGGCTAAAGGCACTCCTGGTTCTCCAGGCCAGGCAACTGTTTCCGGGGCCAGCACGGGAACCACCGGGGCTGACGCCGCGATCGAGGCCGTTGTAGGTCCCAGGCCCGGAGCCGGCGCCGGGGTTGACCTGGGGGTAGAGATAGCGGGCCTGAAGCTGGCGAATCCGGTCCTGCCGGCCTCCGGTACCTTTGGTTTCGGTGAGGAATTCACCCCATTTATCGATTTGAACCGCTTGGGGGCCATTGTGGTCAAGACCATCACCCTTCACCCCACCCCGGGCAACCCGCCCCCGCGCTTAATGGAGACCCCCGGCGGTTTGCTTAACTCCATCGGCCTGCAGAACCCGGGCCTGGAGGTTTTCCTCCGGGAGAAACTGCTCTACCTGCGCCAGTTCGCGCCCCCGCTGATCGTCAACATCGCCGGGCGAACAGTAGCCGAATACGGGGAACTGGCAGCCCGCTTGAGCGCTGCGGAAGGCATCGCCGCCCTGGAGGTCAATATCTCCTGCCCCAATGTCAAGGAAGGCGGCATCGTCTTTGGCACTGAACCGGCCATGGCCGCCCAGGTGACGGCAGCCGTGCGTAGGGAGACCAACCTGCCGGTAATTGTCAAGCTGACCCCCAATGTAACGGACATCACGACTATAGCTAGGGCGGTGGTGGACGCCGGTGCCGATGCCCTCTCCCTCATTAATACCCTGCAGGGTATGGCTATTGATATTGACACTCGCCGGCCGTCCCTGGCCAACATTGTCGGGGGGTTAAGCGGCCCGGCCGTCAAACCGGTGGCCCTTTACGCCGTCTGGCGGGTAGCCCGGGCGGTACAGGTGCCGCTAATTGGTATGGGCGGCATTACTACCGCCCGGGACGCCATCGAGTTCCTCCTGGCCGGGGCTAGCGCCGTAGCTGTGGGAACGGCCAGCCTGGTCAACCCGCGGGCTTTAATCGCGGTTATCGAAGGGCTGGAGAGTTATCTGATGGCAAAGGGCCTGACCGGAGTACGGGAGTTGATCGGCGCCTGCCGCGGATAGCAGCAGGAAGCGCGTTGAATTGCACCCCTCCTATGCAGGTCACGTGCCTGGTGGGCGCGAAGGTAGGCAGCTCACTAATCCCCGTGTTAGCGGCAGGTGTGTTCGCTATAAATCTTCATGAGGTGAAAAAATATGCTTAGCCACGATGAAATCATGACTATTTTCCGCCGCACCGGCGTCCTTTGGGAGGGACACTTTATCCTGACCTCCGGTCTGCACAGCGGCCGTTACCTCCAGTGCGCCCGGGTGCAGCAGTTTCCTGCTGAGAATACCATTCTCTGCCGCGACCTGGCGACCAGGTTTAAAGACCGAGGCATCACCACGGTCATCGGCCCGGCCATTGGGGCGATTATCATGGCCTATGAGGTAGCCCGTCATCTGGGGGCCAGGTCCCTTTTTACCGAGCGGGAGAATGGCGTCATGACCCTGCGTCGGAGCTTCACCCTCGAACCAGGGGAAAAGGTCCTGGTGGTGGAGGACGTAATCACCACCGGTGGGTCGGTACGGGAGGTAGTTGAGGTAGTAAAGGAACACGGGGCCATCCCGGTGGCGGCCGGTGTCCTGGTGGATCGCAGTGGCGGCCGGGCGGATGTTGGTGTGCCCATTGAGCCCCTGATTACCTTTAATATCGAGACCTACGAGCCGGACGACTGCCCTCTTTGCCGCCAGGGAATCCCGGTAGTCAAGCCCGGTAGCCGGCACATTAAATCTTAAGGGAGAAGAGTCGCTGCACGCCCAATCTACCATTGACATTACAGTCGAGGAAATATATACTATTATTGGAACCCCAAAAAACATGAGCAAAGAAGCTCAGGGAGCAAAGTGGCCACCTATCATCAATGATAGGTGGTTTTATTTTTTACCAGCCCGGTAGCCAAAACCGGGAAAGGTAGTGTATCTACCCGACCTGGCGATACCAGAAATAGAGAATATATAGTAAAAAATAGGCGCTCAAAATGGGAAATAGAGGTTATCCTGCCAGGTGGTTCAGGCTACAACATCTAATAACCAGTAGGCCCGATGATTTGTAGAAATCTTACAAAGGTGATTGCCTGAAAAGAGAAAAACTTATAATAGAGAAAAAGTTGTTAGATGGTGAAGGCATGATGCCGGGAAGGCCCTATTGTTGCCGGGCTATAAGGTGCGGGAGGTATTTCTACCAGCTGCTGCAGGAGACTTCAACCGCAGTTATCATGGGCCTGACAATACCGACAGGGGAGGTACTTTCCTCCGGGGATCAGGCCACGGTGTCGCGGGACCCCGCTGCCAGCAAGCCCGGATCTCCACAGGTTACAACTCAAACCATCAAAGCAGGAGGATATGTCCATAGCGTCTTCCATCGCGTTATCAATTTCTACCTGGGCTCCGAGCTCTTCGCCCTGGCAGGGCCAGAAAAGGGTAATGCCGCCGCCTTCATCATCATTGACCTTCCGGAAAATATCAATTTTTGCGTCCTGGGTATAAGGCAGGATCTGCCCGTTACCTTGGCCGGCGGTTGGCTGCGAGTAGGTGATGCTCTGGAGATTGATTGCCGGGGGAGCATCCCCTGGCAGGGCCGCAGGCCGGAGGAGTTGCGTTGGGAAGGGGAAGGGTTAGCATGGGCGAATGTGGCGGCCCTGGGGCAGGCCATCAGCCGCTGGGGAACAAAGGGCGGGGTGGGGTATCCCGCCGGCCGCCATAATCCCTACCAGCCGGTGGTAGAACTGCTGGAGCAATTAAGGGCGGGACTCCTGGGTAGAGGCCCATGCCGCCGGGCGGCATCAGCAGTGGATGAAAGTAATAAGCCATGTTATTTACAGGGTCTTAAAGGTGATCGTCTGGATGGAGCGGTGAATGGTCTCCTGGGTTACGGGCCGGGCTTAACACCCAGCGGTGATGACTTATTGCTGGGGTTACTGGCAGCTACCAGCGGGGGGACCGACTATCAGGAGCAACTGGCAGGATTACACCGGGCCATAGCGGACAACCTGAAGCGTACCAACACCATCAGCGCTTTTTTCCTGGGGCAGGCCCTGGGGGGTGACTACCATGAATACGTGCAGGAGGTTGTCTATGCAGTAATCAACGGGATACCGACCCAGGTGACGGCCATGGCCCGCCGCCTGCTGGGCTTGGGGGCGACCTCCGGGACGGATATCGCCCGGGGTATCTACCTGGGATTTTCCTGGGTATCGCCAGGCGATTGGCAGGCAGCCGGACATTAGCGAGCAAAGAAAGCATTGCCCTCGGTGACTGGTACTGTTGCCATGCGGGTATCCCGGCGACAGGCAGGGTCCTGGGCCTCATCATCACCTGCTGTCTAGCAAAAAAGCGTTTTTATTTGGCCGCTAAACCCGGCCGGGGGCATAAAATCATCGTCAGCAAAGGAGTCGTATTGAATTGGCAGCAACCAGAGGGAAAGCGCTGGCCGGCCGCGCCGGCAGAGCGCAATATTCAGGGAAAGCGGGGGTGGCGGAGTGCTAACGAAAACAATTATTAAACCAAACACCTATTTTGATTCGGTAACGCTGATGCGCATCTCCGGCCAGTTAGCCGAGATGGAAGGGGTCCAGGACATCCTGGTCGGTATGGGTACAGATCTCAACAAGGAATCCCTGGCCCGGGTCGACCTTTTGACCGGTGAGGCCGGGGCAGCCTCGCCCAATGATCTGCTTATCGGCGTCCGGGTGACCGGGGAGGAGGTCCTGGAGCGGGTTTTCCAGAAGATCGACGAATTGCTGAGCCAGCGCCGCGATAGTACAGCGGATGGTAGCGAGGGGGCCCCTAAGGAACAGCTGCGCAGTATTGCCCGGGCCTGCCAATCCCAGCCGGGTTATAACCTGGCCCTCATCTCCGTGCCGGGTATTTACGCCGCCCGGGAAGCCCGGGAGGCCCTGCACCAGGGGATGCACGTCTTCCTCTTCAGCGACAATGTCAGCGTGGAAGACGAAATTGATCTTAAAAAGAAGGCCACGGCTAAAGGTTTGCTGATGATGGGGCCTGATTGCGGTACGGCCATCATCAACGGCGTGCCCCTGGGTTTCGCCAACCGCGTCCGGCGGGGAGGAATCGGCATTGTCGGCGCCTCAGGTACAGGTATTCAACAGGTGACAACTCTGATTGACGGTCTGGGGAAAGGGATCAGTCAGGCCATCGGTACCGGCGGCCGCGACTTATCGGCCAGGGTGGGCGGTATGACGACGCTGGCGGCACTAGACGCTTTGGCCGCCGATGAGCAGACTAAAGTAATTGTCCTGATCTCCAAACCGCCGGCACCGGAAGTAGCCGCGAAGGTCCTGGACCGGGCGGCAGACACGGGGAAACCAGTGGTGTTGTGCCTGTTAGGAGCCGGGACCATGCCAGTTGAGGGCAAAGGGATTATCCAGTGCCGCAACCTGGAAGAGACAGCCCTCCAGGCCGTCTCCCTGGTCCGGGGCGGCCAGCCGGTCATCCTACCGGAAGAGGGCGGCGACCGGCCGGCCCAGGAATTCCTGGCAAGAAGGAAACCTAACCAAAAATATGTCCGTGCCTTATACGGTGGCGGTACCCTCTGTGATGAGGCTATGACCGTCTTCCGCGATGCTGGGATTCCCATATTCTCCAATGTTCCCCTGACCCCGGAAGAAAACCTGGCCAATGTAGAACGTAGCCAGGGGCATACCTTCCTGGATATGGGGGAGGATTACTTTACCCGCGGCCGGCCCCATCCCATGCTGGAACCGTCCCTGAGAATACCGCGCCTCCTCCAAGAGGCCGCCGACCCGGAAGTAGCAATAATCCTTCTCGACGTAATCCTGGGTCACGGTTCCCACAGCGACCCGGCCGGTGTTACCGCCCGCGGCATACAGCAGGCCCGGCAGCGGGCCGCGACGGCAGGCAGGCAGCTGTTCTTTATCACCGCCCTCATTGGTACGGCCGCTGATCCCCAGGGGTTGGAGCAGCAACGGCGCCTGCTGGAGGAGGCCGGGGTAGCTGTTTTCACCAGTAACGTGCGGGCGGCCCGGGTGGCGGCTTCCCTGGCTCAAGAGATAGCAGCGCCGGAAAGGATGTGAGGTTGAATGGCGATTAACGAACTCTTTCAACAGGAAATCAAAGCCCTTAACCTGGGCAATGCCGGCTTTGCTTCCGAACTACAGAGCGTGGGAGTCGAGGTTACCAACTTGGACTGGGAGCCGCCGGCCCGGGGTCGGGTGGAATTAATCGCCGCCCTGGAGCAATTAAGCCACCGCCCGGATATTGACGCCGCCAACCAGGAGGCCTTCAACCGTTATGCCTCGTCGGTGCCGGTCCTGGTGGATATTCGTCGCGCCTTGGATGTCATCCCGGGCATGACCCCGGACACCTTTTTCCATGCCGGCCCGCCCCTAACCTGGGAGCGGATGCCCGGCCCCATGCGGGGGGCGGTAATCGGCGCCTTGATCTACGAAGGACGGGCGGCGACGCCGGATGAAGCCGAAGATTTGGCATCTTTAGGAGCCATTACCTTTAAACCCTGCCATGAGCACGGCGCCGTCGGCCCCATGGCCGGGATTATCTCCCCTTCCATGCCGGTCTTCGTCATCCACAACCAGACCCACGGCAATGACGCCTACTGTACCATGAACGAGGGCCTGGGCAAGGTGCTGCGTTTCGGCGCCTACAGCCAGGAGGTCATCGACCGCCTGCGCTGGATGGAAAGGGTCCTGGCCCCGGGATTGCAAAAGGCCATTCGCCTCTCGGGGGGTATTGACCTGCGGGCTCTAATCGCCCAGGCCCTGCATATGGGCGATGAAGTCCACAATCGTAATAAGGCGGCTACTTCCCTCTTTTTCCGGACCATCGCCCCGTACCTGGTCCAGGCCGAACTACCGGGTGACGAACTGGCCGCCATTCTCAACTTCATTAATGGTAACGATCACTTTTTCCTGAACCTCTCCATGCCGGCCTGTAAGGCCATGCTCGACGCCGCCCATGGGGTAGAAAAGAGCACCATGGTTACCACCTTGACCCGTAACGGTACGGACTTCGGCATCCGCGTCAGTGGCCTGCCCGGTCGTTGGTTTACCGGCCCGGCCCAGATGGTCAGGGGCCTCTACTTCCCCGGCTTCAGTGAGGCCGATGCCAACCCCGATATCGGCGATAGCGCCATCACCGAGACAGCCGGCGTGGGTGGGTTTGCCATGGCCGCGGCCATCGCCATTGTCCAGTTTGTCGGCGGCAAACCCCAGGACGCTTTGCATTATTCCAACCGCATGTACGAAATTACCCTGCAAGAGAACCCGTCTTATTCCATCCCGATCTTTGATTTCCGCGGCACACCTACCGGCATTGACGTCCGCAAGGTGGTCGAGAACAACATCCTGCCCCAGATCAATACCGGTATCGCCCACCGGGAGGCCGGGGTGGGCCAGGTGGGTGCCGGCCTGGTCAATCCACCCTGGGAATGCTTCGCCGGGGCCATCCTGGCCCTGGCTGAGCAATACGGCGCGGGAGGTGAGGCGAAGGGTTAGTAAGAGTTGCCGGCAGCAGGGGGCTAACGCCCCCAAGAATGAATCTGACGTTAGGGTGGGGATATGTCCCGGAGCCGCGAATAGTGGAGCGCCGGTAACAGGACAGGCGAGGTGAGGCAACCGCTGCCGCCGCCGAGGACGCCTGAACGTTCCCTGGCGAGGAATATGGCGTAATCTCATAAAGAAATAAAGCCTTGCTGAGCGAAAAGCCTTTTCATGGGCAATCCACAGGCGGCGTGCAGCGGTCCGAACCGAGCCGTAGTCCTGTCGGCGCGTAACTCCTGAGCGGCGCAGGGACATATCCCCACCCACAGAGCAAGGTTTTGGGGGAAATTCTATATTAGGAAGAGGAGGAGATAGCCATGCTGAAGAACTGGAACAACGTCAAGATGTACGATCTGACCCAACCCCTGAGCCACCTAACGCCACCGTGGCCCACTTACGAACCCCTGCAGATTAAATTCTTCAAACGCCTGTGCCCCAATGGCGCCAACGGCCAGATCCTGACCCATTCCAACCATGTGGGAACCCACCTGGACGGCCCCATCCATTTTTGCGGTTATGGAGGGGATATCGCCAGCCTACCCCTGAAAGATTTCCTGGTAGGGCCGGGGGTGGTTGTTGACCTGAGTGATATCGCTGAAGACTATGGCATATATACTTCCAAGGATATTACCGATCGCGTCGAGGTCAAAGAAGGGGACATCCTTATTATCCATACCGGTTACCATCACTACTCCTGGGATCAACCCCAGGCCGACGAGGTGCGTTATTTTACCAAGCACCCCGGTCCGACTCGGGAATTCGCCGACTGGTGCTATAAGATGAAGATTAAATGGATCGGCGTCGACTGCGGTTCCGCCGATCATCCCATGAACACCAAGATTCGTGAGTGGATGCCGGTCCAGGCTAAGGAATGCGACGCCTATATGCGCCGGAAATATAACAAGTCCATTGACGAACTGCTGCCGCCCCAGGATTACCAGGTGATGCATATTGCTCTCTTCCCTTATAATATCATCCACGCCGAAAACGTCGGTGGCGATATTGATAAGATCCTCGGCCGGCGGATGATTATCGGTTGCTTCCCCTGGCGCTTTGTCGGCGGGGAGTCCTGCATTAGCCGTATTGTGGCCTTCGATGAGGAATAGTTAAGGGGGCATAGCTTTGCCCCTTTACTGGCTACCTGCCGCGGGCACCGGTAGAGGGGCAAGATTAATTTCTATGGTTAAATGGGAGGTGGAACCAATGGCCGTGTTAGATTACTTTAAGCCGGCGAGCCTGAGCGAGGCGGTGGCCCTCCTGGAGCAATATGGGGATGAGGCCAGGGTCCTGGCCGGCGGTACGGACATTATCGTTAATTTACGGGATAAAGCCCTGCAATGCAAATACCTCATCGATATTAAGGCTATCCCGGAGATGCAGGAACTCCGGTATAGCGAGGGAGAGGGCCTGGTCGTTGGCGGGGCCGTTACCATCAACCAGCTTCTCCAGGCACCACAGGTCCGGGAAAACTACCCCATCTTGATTCAGGCCGGCAGTTCCCTGGCCAATACCCTGGTCCGCAACCGGGCAACCTTCCTGGGCAACCTGTGCAACGCTTCCCCGGCTGCCGATATGGCCCCGGCGGCCCTGGTTCTGGGGGCGGCGGTGGTGGCCGTTGCGAAAACGGGTTCCCGGCGTATACCCCTGGCGGAGTTCTTCAGCGGGGTTAAGCAAAACGTCCTGCAAAGGGGCGAAATAGCGGCAAAAATTGCAATTCCTGTTTCAGCTGGCCGGGGTATTTACCTGAAGAAGTCACGAATCAAAGGCCATGACCTCGCCCAGGTAGGGGTGGCCGGTTTCCTGGGTGTGGACGGGCAACTACGTCTGGCCTTGGGGGCCGTGGCACCAGTGCCCGTCTTGGTGCAGGATTTGGGACCGGTCCGGGACGGTGACCTGCGGCAGGAGGAGCGCATCACAGCCATCGTTGACCAGGTGCTGGCCCGGGTCAAGCCCATTAGCGACCAGAGGGCCTCCCGGGAGTACCGCCTGGCCATGGTCGCTTACCTGGTACGGCAGGCCCTGGCTTTCCTGGGGAAGGAGGAGTAAGGCATGAAGCGTATAGTTAGGCTGAAGGTCAACGGGGAAGAATACGCCGCGGCCGTGGAACCCGATAAAACCCTCCTCTGGTTGTTGCGGGAAGAGTTAAACCTGACGGGGACCAAGGAAGGTTGCGGGGCCGGCGAGTGCGGTGCCTGCACGGTGATTTTTAATGGCAAAGCCGTCAACTCCTGCCTGGTCCTGGCCGTGGAGGCCGAAGGGGCGGAGGTTTATACCATTGAAGGCGAGGCCCGGGACGGCCGGCTATCCGAATTGCAAAAGGCTTTTATCGAGCATAACGCCCTCCAGTGCGGTTTCTGTACTCCGGGGATGGTCATGGCCGCTCGGGCATTGTTGAACCAGAACCCGCATCCCACCGAGGAAGAGATCAAGGATGCCATGGAAGGCAACCTTTGCCGTTGCACAGGGTATGTGCCGATTATTGAGGCGATAAAAGATGTTGCCGCAAAGGGGGGACAGGAATGAGCCAGAGCCTCATTGGCGTGGGAGTGCCTCGCATTGACGGTGTCGAGAAGGTTACCGGCGAAGCCCTTTATGTTCATGACCTGAAGATCCAGGGGATGCTTTACGCCGCCCTTAAGACCAGCCCTTATGCCCACGCCCGTATCAAGAAGATTGACACCAGTAAAGCCAAGGCCTTGCCGGGGGTCAAGGCGGTCCTCACCGGCCAGGACGTGCCTTATAAACTGGGCCTTTATATGATCGACCGGCCCCTGCTGGCCACCGGCAAGGTCCGTTATTACGGCGAGCCGGTGGCAGCCGTGGCGGCCCTGGACCTGGATACGGCCCGGGAAGCAGTGGAGCTCATTGAGGTCGAGTATGAACCCCTGCCGGTGATCCAGGATGTCGAAGAAGCCCTCAAAGAGGGAGCGCCCCTGGTCCACGAGGATTTGGAGACTTATTCCTGGATCAAGGGCGTGTATTTCCCGCAACCAGGGACCAATATTGCCAATCATTTCAAAATACGCAAGGGCAACCTGGAGGCCGGATTTGCCGCCGCCGATGAGATTATTGAAAATAGCTTTTTCCAGCCCCAGGTGCTGCATATGCCCCTGGAAACCCATGTTACCATAGCTAAATGGTCTACCGGCGACAGGATTAAAATCTGGACCAGCGCCCAGTCACCCTTCGCCGTGCGTGACCTCCTAAGTATGACCGTGGGGGTACCCCGCAGCCAGATTGAGGTGATTGTGCCCTATGTCGGCGGCGGTTTCGGCGGGAAAGCGGGTATTCACTTGGAAGCTTTGGTGGCTTGCCTGTCCCGGGCGGCCCATGGCCGGCCAGTAAAACTGACGGCCACCCGGGAGGAGGAGATCGCTAGCCTGCCGTGCCGCCAGGGGTTGCTGTCGAAGATTAAGACCGGGGTGACTAGGGAAGGCCGCATCGTCGCCGAGGAGATTGCCTACCTTTGGGATGCCGGAGCCTACGCCGATTACGGGGTCAATATCGGCCGGGCCTCAGGCTATTCCGGCGTCGGACCATATGAGATTGATAACGTTAAGATCGATTCCTACACCATTTATACCAACCATATTTTTGGCACCGCCTACCGGGGCTTCGGCCACGCCGAGTTTTTCTGGGCCGTTGAGCGCCAGCGAGACATCATCGCCAAAAAATTAGGCATGGATGCCTTGGAGTTCCGGATGAAGAACCTGCTCAAGCCGGGTTCAGTTACGATAACCGGGGAAAAGATCCACGAAAATACCGGCCGGGTTGATAAGTGCCTGGCCCTGGTAGCCGAGAAAATCGGCTGGCCCCTAGTCAAGACGGAAGAGGAGAAGGCCCGGGAGAAGGCAACCGGCAAGTATCGGGGCCTGGGCTTGGCAGTACTTCATAAAGCGCCGGCCATGCCGCCGTCCACCGCCTCTTCGGCAATTATCAAAATGAACGAAGACGGCTCAGTAAACGTTATGGTCAGCGGCATCGATTACGGCCAGGGCACCTATACTACCTTGGCCCAGCTCGCCGCCGAGAGACTACACCTCCCCCTGGAGAAGGTCCATGTCGTCTGGGAAACCAATACAGAAACCAGTCCCTACGATTGGCAGACGGTGGCCAGCCGCTTCACCGTCATGGGGGGCAACTCGGTGATCCGCGCCTGCGACGACTTGCTGGCCCAGATGAAGAGCCTGGCGGCGGCCATCCTGCGGGCGGCCGAGGAGGAGCTGGAATTCGGCCGGGAAGAGATCTACGTCCGCCACCACCCTGATAAGCGACTGGCCTACCGGGAGCTGGCTATAGGTTATACGTATGAAAATGGCAACGCCGTTGGCGGCCCCCTGATCGGCCGCGGCCGCTATATTGCCCAGGGCCTGAGCTTCTTGGACGCCGAAACCGGCCAGGGCCGGCCGGCCCTGGATTGGACCTATGGCGCCCACGGCATTGAGATCGAAGTTGATACCGCCACCGGCGATATTAAAGTCTGCAAAATAGTCTCGGCCTTCGATGTCGGGAGAGTCCTCAACGAAATGCTGGTCAAGGGCCAAGTAATCGGCGGTGTCGTCCAGGGCCTGGGGACGGCCTTCACCGAGGTGCTGCGCTATAACGGAGAGGGCAGGCTGCTGACTCGCAACCTGGTGGATTATAAAATCTTGACGGCTAAAGACCTGCCTGACGCTATGGAGATCTATTTTGTCGAAACCCCGCAACTTGACGGTCCCTACGGTGCCCGGGGTGTCGCCGAACATCCCATGATCTCCATTACCTCGGCCATCGGCAATGCCCTGGCCAACGCCACCGGCCTGGAGATGTACGAGGTACCCTTGTCGGCGGAAAGGGTTTACCTGGCCTGGCAAGAGCAGGCCGGGCGGAAGTAGTTGAGGCGACACCAGGTACAAGGATAAAAAGGGCAAGAACGGGCACTATGAAGTGGATTCCCGGGCACAGTGCTACTTGGGATAATATGGGATAATAATGGTAAGGTTAGCAGTTCCAGGTAGCACTGCGCCTGCTGGATATCAACTAACCGGCTGGAAATGCAGCGGTCGTGTTTGAGGGGGGATCAGTATGAATGCCTAAATAGGAGATAGCATGGGGAATTTTGCTAAATTAGGAAATGTGGCGACCATTTCATGGGGGGCTAACGACTTCTTGGCTAACCATGAAAATGGGGCAACCAAAAGATCCGTCCCTATGTTTGCAATTCATTAGAGGGAGGAATGGTAAATGGCCCAAAGGCGCGTTATTCAAGTAGAAGAAAAGCTGCCGATTTTTGAAACTATACCTTTAAGCCTGCAACACCTGATGGCCATGTTTGGCGCTACCGTGCTGGTGCCTTACCTGTTCAAGATTAACCCGGCCATCGCCCTGCTCATGAACGGTTTCGGCACCCTGCTCTACAGTTTTGTTACCAAAGGCGGTATCCCCGCTTACCTGGGTTCCAGCTTTGCCTTTATCGCCCCGACGCTCTTAATTATTTCTAAAGTGGGTTATAACCATGCCCAGTCGGGGTACATTTTCTTCGGCCTTTGCTTTGTCATAGTATCGTTTATTATTCGTGCAGTAGGCACCAAGTGGATTAATATCGTTATGCCGCCGCCGGTTATGGGCGCCGTGGTGGCTGTCATCGGCCTGGAATTGGCACCGGTGGCGGCGCAAATGGCCGGCCTGACAGCTGATAAAGTCGACCCTAACGCTATCATGGTTTCCATATTTACCTTGCTGGTCGGCGTCATCGGTACGGTGGTCTTCCGCGGTTTTTTGCAGATTATTCCCGTCCTGACGGCGGTGGTTTGTGGTTATATCTTGGCCCTATTTAAAGGCATGGTCGATCTGAGTATCATCGCCCAGGCGCCATGGTTCAAAATCCCCGAGTTTCACGCCCCGGTCTTTGATTTTAACGCTATAGCTATTATTGCACCGGCAGTGATCGTCGTGCTGGCGGAGCATATCGGCCACCTGATTGTTACGGGCAACATCTGCGAACGCGATCTGGTCAAGGACCCCGGCCTGCACCGTTCCTTATTGGGCGATGGCTTGAGCAATATCATCTCCGGTTTTACCGGGTCCCCGCCCAATACTACCTACGGTGAAAACATCGGCGTCATGGCTATTACCCGCGTTTATTCTGTTTGGGTCATCCGCGGGGCGGCGATTATTGCCATCATCATCTCGACCATTGGTAAATTCGCCGCCGCCATCCAGTCCATTCCGGTGCCGGTCATGGGCGGTATCTGCATCCTCCTTTACGGTACTATCGCTGCTCAGGGCATCCGTTTGCTGGTAGAACAGATGGTTGATTTCAGCCGTAACTATAATATTGTTTTGTCGGCCGTAGTTTTCGTTATTGGCGTCAGCGGCGCTAAACTGACCATGGGTACGGTAGAGCTGAAGGGAATGGCCCTGGCGGCTACGGTGGGCGTAGTTCTATCGCTAGTTATTTACTTGCTCAATTCCCTGGGGTGGTTGAATGAGGCATTGGAGTCCTCAGGGGACTCTTTGAGTCGTAAAAGCCAGATTAGCCAGTAGAGATGGGGTTCTTTTAAGCGTGGTTTGATAAGGCAAAAAACGGAATAAAATTGTAAAAATAGGAAGGAATAGCGCCTTTTATGGCGAAATAATGCTCGAAGTGAGGGGCAAGTGCCCCCTCGCTCCGGGCATTTTGCTTCTCAAACCAATCTTAGAGGGGAGAAAGCTATGCTAGACGTTAGTTATCTTGAGGGCCAGGCTACAGAAATAAGCCGGGAATTGGGCATGCCCCTGGGGCGCATCCTAGAATTGCCTATCTTCCACCAGAGCCGGATCCTGGCCGGCAGCAGCGGCCTGGGGCGCCTAGTTACCGGGGTTAATATCATGGAAGTCCCGGATATTACCAACTGGGTTAAGCCGGGGCAGCTGCTGGTGACTACCGGCTTTGCCATCCGGGATAACAGGGAAGCCCAGGAAAACCTGATTCCCTCCCTGGTCCAGCTGGGCCTGGCCGGACTTTGTATTAAGACCAGGCGGTACCTGGCGGAAGTCCCCTCGTCCATGCTCTGCCAAGCAAATACTTACGATTTGCCCTTGATCGAATTGCCGCCGGATATAGGCTTCGCCGATTTGATTTATGAAGTCCTGAGCGCTATCCTCCAAGAACAATCGGCTTACCTGTCGCGGATGCTGGATGTCCACAGCGCCCTGATGCAGATTATGCTGGAGGGCGGCGGGTTGCAAAAAATAGCCGATACCCTGGCCGGCCTGGTGGAGAATACGGTTTATATTAATGACCTTATTAATGACCGCCACGTTTACAGTTGTGTCAACTGGCCGGTAAGCGATATGGAAACTTTAATAGCGGCCAACCGAGAAAGAATCAATTTCAACGAAGGGATGCTCCTTACCCAGGAGGACCGGGAAGAGTTGCTCATTGACGAGCGTAGTATCGGTTTTTTTAGTATGCCCCTGATGGTAGCCAGTGAGATTTACGGCTACATCCGCATCTGGGAAACCAGGCGTCCCTTAACTAATAATGATATTAAAACCCTGGAGCGTTTGTCCGTGGCGGCGGCCCTGGAGATTGCCCGGGAGCGCTCTTTGCGGGAAGTGGAGCGGCGCTATGCCAATGAGTTTCTGAATCACATTTTAAGCGGGCGTATCGAGGATACCGAGATGGAGATCCAGAACGCCCGCAAGTTCGGTTGGGACCTGCAAAAGGACTACGTTGTCGCCCTAATTCAAACGACACCGCCCCAACAGAGCAGAATAGATAAGCAGGAGATCCGGAACAGGGTGCTGCGGGAATTACCGACGGTAATGTTGGAAAAGGGTGTCACTTGTCTGGCGGGTCTCCGGGGGGAGTACCTGGTTGTACTGCCCGCCATCGCGGCAAAGGGGCTGACTGCCCGGCAGGCCAATGATCAGGCCCGGCAGCGGTTACAGTATGCCCGGGAATACCTCGACTGGGCTTTTAAAGGTTGGGAAGTGCGGATCGGCCTGGGACGTTTTTACCCGGGGATAAGGGGGTTGCAACAGAGTTACCAAGAGGCGAAACAGGCCCTGCGCCTGGGCGAGAATCTCCCCACCCTCCGGGGCGTCATTGCCTTTAGCGACCTAGGTATCTACCGGTTTATCTATGCCAAGGACAGGGATAAAGAGGTTCAGAACTTTCTCCAGGAATCCCTGGGCAAACTACTTGAGTATGACCGGGAAAAGAATACGGAGCTTATCCGTACCTTGCAGGTTTATTTCCAACATCACGGCAACCTGAAGAAAGTTTCGGAAGCCCTCTTCACCCACTATAATACCATCCTCTATCGCTTGGAACGGATCCAGGAGATCAGCGGCCTGAATCTTGATAATCCCGACGACCGCTTTAATCTGGAGGTAGCCCTAAAACTGTATCTGGGTGCGATGAATAACGATAAAGGCGGATGCCATAGTTTATAGAAAATCTACAAAGGATTATCGGCCCGGTTGGGAAATTAATTATTGTAAGAAATAAAAAGGTCAGCTTGTTTTTCCAGCTTATTTGGTGGAGAAGGGAGGATAAAGAAATGAGTGGCTGATTTTTGTCAGAACGCATCAAGATTATTAATCACACTATTATTGTCGAAAACAAATATCAGGGGGAATTAATATGCAAATTGATAAACTGGAGCAATCACTACGGCCGGTGGAGACACCCATGGTGCCCTATCCACCCAAATATATTACTCTGGCTTCCGGG
The DNA here is from genome assembly GCF_051020825.1 of Moorella naiadis (nom. illeg.). Classification (NCBI taxonomy): domain Bacteria; kingdom Bacillati; phylum Bacillota; class Clostridia; order Neomoorellales; family Neomoorellaceae; genus Neomoorella; species Moorella naiadis (nom. illeg.). The sequence goes on along the minus strand of NZ_JAXGFQ010000004.1, from coordinate 134,830 downwards.
GAGAAGATGGTCGTCCACCAGATCGGCCGGGAGGATGTGCCCCGGGTCTTGGAAGCAGTCAAGCCCATGATAGCAGTGGCCAAGGATTTCTACGACATCGTCGCCGCCCGGCTCTATGCCGAGCTCCTAGGGTATTATCGCTACCGGGTGAAGGATGAGTATTGCCTGGTAGGCACAGTCAACGGTGTCATAGCCGGTATTGTTAACGGGCGGATGCTCGACGAAAAGGTAGGCATGTCCTACCACACCATGACCTTGAAGCGGGGGCTGCGCATCGGCGCCCAGCTCTTCGCCGCCAAGATGGAGTATCACATGGATTACCTGGGCCAGGAAGAGGTCTGGATTGTCGCCGAGAGCCCTATCGGGTTCCGCCGCTGGATGATTGAGTACGAGTTGGAGCCGCGGCCGGAGCAGTGGCATGAACTGGGCGGCGTCCCCACCTATGTCCTGACCAAGGCCCTGTGGGAGAAGCATAAGGCCGCCAAGTGCACCGGCCGGCGACCAGTACCGGAAGAGATGCTGGCTAAGGCTAGGGAGCTTATCCTTCCTTAGTACGTTGTCATGCGTTCCAGGGATAAGCGGTCCCAGCGTAAATTCAACACTCAGGTAGATTTTAGTTCGCGGATGTGAACAACGAATTAAAAAACTTGGGGGTGGGAGGTAGTGCGTGCAGTAGGTATCGTGGGCGCCGGCCATACTAAATTCGGCCGCTGGGATAAATCTTTACTGGAGATGCTGGGGGCCGCTGCTTTGGAGGCAATGGACGACGCCGGGATTAAAACCGGTTCCGGCCACGGGGTAGATCAGGTATTGGTAGCCACCATGGGCGCCAGTATGCTCAACCGCCAGACGGGGGTGGCCTCGGCCCTGGTGGATAGCTTGAATTTACTCCCAGCCATGGCGGAGACGGTGGAAAACGGCCCGGCCTCCGGCGCCTCGGCGGTCAAGCTGGCCTTTATGGCCATCGCCAGCGGCCTGTGTGACGTCGCCCTGGTGGTGGGCGGCGAGATGATGCGGGTGGTCAGCGGCTGGGAAGGAACGGATTTTGTTTCTACTATGTTGCATAATGAGGCGGAGTATAAATACGGGTTAACCTTGCCCGCCTTTGCCGGTATGTTTACCCGGCTGTATATGGATCAATACGGCGTTACCTCGAAGGACTTGGCCATGGTCGCCGTTAAAAACCATGAGCACGCTATGCATAATCCTGTGGCCCACATCCAGCTGGTTCCTGATTTATATGCCATCACGGAAGACGAAGACGCCGGGGTTATTAACCCCTACGTTGCCGAGCCCCTCAGGCTCTATGACGTCTGCCCGGTTTCCGATGGGGCGGCGGCCCTGGTTCTTTGCGCGATGGACGTTGCCGGCCGTTTTGCCAAAAAGCCCGTGCGTATAGCCGGTATCGGTCAGGCTACGGACACCCACGTCATTGCCGCCCGGGAGGTGCCGACGGACTTGCTGGCTGTGCGTCAGGCGGCGCAAAAGGCCTATAAGATGGCCGGTCTGAAGCCGGAGGATATTGATGTGGCGGAGTTGCATGACGCCTTCAGTATCCTGGAGGTCGCCATCTCCGAGGAAGTCGGCTTCTTCCCCAAGGGTGAGGGGCACCTGGCCGTTCGGCGAGGGGATACAAAAGTCGGGGGTCGGAAACCTATCAATACCTCGGGCGGCCTGAAGGCCAAGGGCCATCCCGTTGGCGCCACCGGCGTATCCCAAATTGTAGAACTGGTGCGTCAGCTCCGGGGCGAAGCCGGCGGCCGCCAGGTGGAGGGCGCCCGGAATGGCTTGGCCGTCAACTTCGGCGGCTTCGGCAATAATGTGGTCGCCACCATCGTTACCAGGGAGGTGGAGTAAACATGGCCGAGCAGATGTACGCTTATAAATGCACCCGTTGCGGAAGACTCCATCACCCGGCCTACCTCGTCTGCCGCCAGTGCGGCAACCGCGAATTCGAGACCGTGCCCCTGGAAGGCGCGGCCACCCTTTTAACCTATACCCGGGTCTACAACCTGCCCGAGGGTTATATGAAACCCTGGCTGGCCTTCGGTATCGTCGAGTTCCCCAACGGCCTGCGGGTTACCGGCCAGATCGATAGCGAGGATATTACTATGGGGATGAAATTGAAGGCCACCGTAGGGGTGGTCAAAGAGGGTGTCAACCAGGATTACTATGGGTTTATCTTTAAGGAGGCGGAGTAGGGGCCGCCAACCGGCCTGAGCGCCAGCTGGTTTTTGGCGCGCAACCTATCCCTTGTAAAATGTATACAAACTTGAGGCCGGACAAATGGTGAAATCTGCTGGGAGGGTATTAGAGACATAGATAGAATAGGGATATATAGCAAATTAGAATAACAGCTTAAAGCGAATTCAAGTAAATTGCGAGCAGGGTTGTCGGCAGAGGCAAATAAGCCATCTATCTTTTTGGGGTAGATGGCTTTTATTATTAGTTTCCTACAAATCGCAACCAACAGGATTATATGTACTATATAAAGGAAAAGAAGGAAAAAAGCAGAAGTTGAATGTAGAAGTAGATTTCAAATTATCAGGGAAAGGGTGATTAAAGTGGATTTGTTAGTTAAAAACGCCAGGTTAAGGGGTGCGGCAGAACTAAAGGATATTGCCATTGAGGGTGGCAATATCAGCCAGGTTGCCGCCCGGATTGAAGCAACCGGAGTCCAGGAGATCGACGCCGGGGGTAAGTTAGTGACGCCTGCTTTCATTGATCCCCATATCCATCTCGACAAGACGATGATCGTTGATGTGGTACGTCCCAATGTCTCAGGAACTTTAAAAGAAGCCATCGAGATTATCTGGGAAAAGAAGGCCCGGTATACGATTGAAGACATTGTTACTCGCGCTGGCCAGGCTATTTGCCAGGCTGCCGCCAACGGGACGACGCGGATGCGGACCCACGTAGATGTTGATACCATTGGTAAGTTAATGCCCTTACAGGGTGTGGCCGAAGCCCAGCGTCGCTACCAGGATATTATGGACCTCCAGATTGTAGCTTTTCCCCAGGAAGGTATTGTGCAAGACCCGGGCACAGAAGAATTGATGTGGCAGGCCATGGAGCAAGGGGCGGATCTCGTCGGCGGCATGCCAGCTAACGAAAAGTCGCCTCAAGACAGCAAGAAGCACGTAGATATAGTATTCGAGATTGCTAAAGCCTTTAACGCCGATATCGACATGCATGTAGATGAAACCGACGATCCTTTTTATCGCACTTTAGAAATGGTAGCCGACAAGACTATGGAGATGGGTTGGGAAGGACGGGTTACGGCGGGACATACTTGCGCTTTAGCTGCTTATGACGATCATTATGCCCAATATGTTATTGACAAAGTCAAAGCCGCCGGGATTCATATGATAACCAATCCGGCCACCAACCTCATGCTCCAGGGCCGGCTTGACAAACAACCAAAGCGGCGGGGTATCACCCGCGTGAAGGAGCTCCTGGAAGCCGGGGTCAATGTCTCCTTCGGTCAGGATTGCATTAAAGATACTTTTTATCCTTTCGGTCAGGCGGATATGCTAGAGGTGGCCCTGATCACCGCCCATGCCGCCCACATGAGCCTGCCTGATGAAATTGAAACCGTATTCGATATGCTGACCTATAATGCGGCCAAGGTTCTAAGGCTCAATGACTATGGCCTGGAACCCGGAAACCGGGCCGACCTGGTAATTCTCGACTGTGATTCGGCCAAGGATGCCATCCGGTTACAGCCGGACCGGCTTTATGTAATCAAGGAGGGGCGGGTGATAGCCACTAATAAAACGCAACGGCAATTGAACCGTAGCTAACAATTCTTCTTAGAATAATAAGAAAGGCCAGGTGAAGCTAATGAGTGAAAGCCCGACAAAAGAATATCCCGTGGAAGTCGCCGTACCATTAGAGGATAGGCATATCGGCTTTGGGGAAATGGTAGCCACCTGGATTGGAGCTAATGCCAATACTGGTTCCTGGTTTGTCGGCGGGGTAGTGGCAGCGCTGGGTTTTGGCGGTGCAGTAGCGGTAACCTTGATTGCTAACCCGATCGCCTACGCTATTATGGCCCTGATTGGTTATATGGGTTACCGGGTAGGCACCACTACTATGGGTTTGGCCCGCGTTCCCTTTGGCATTAAGGGAAGCGCTTTGCCGTCGGTGCTCAATATTACTCAATTTATCGGCTGGTGCGCGGTGAATACCTTCATCGCCGCTATCTCGATGAGTTTTCTTTTTAACCAGCTCTTTGGCTGGCCGGCTTTTGGGAACCCGGGTTCCTGGTGGGTCCTGGTAATCGGGGTACTGATTAATAGTCTGTTGCAGATTTGGCTGACCGTTGCCGGAGGTTCCCGTTCTATTAAGCTGTTCGAAAAATATGCCGTGATTCTGCTGGCCGTACTTACTGTCTGGGAAACGGTAGCGATTTTCCGGACTTGGTCCCTCGATCAGATTCTTGCCTGGCGGCCGCCGGCGGAATTAAGAATGCCCTTTGGCAAAGCTATGGATGCTATGGCAGCCTTCAGCTTAGGGTGGGTACCGGCTATCGCTGAATTTACTCGTTATACTAAAAATAAAGCCTCCTCGACTGTGGCTCCCATGATTGGTGCTAACTTTGCCCTCTTCTGGTTCGCTCTAGTTGGCACCCTGGGCGTTATTGCTGCAACCCTGATGAGTGGTAAATTCGATCCCAATATGTCGGATCCTTCAAGCGTTGTTGGACAGCTTGGCTTGGGTTGGGTGGCTTTCCTGGTTTTAATTCTTTGTACGGTAACTACCAACGTAGTGAATATCTACGCCGCCGGGATGTCTACGGTAAATATCTGGAGCGATATTTCTCCCTTCAAAGCCCTTTGGATTGTTTCTATTTTGGCAACCATAGTCTCTCTAATTCCGATAATAATCGGCAGTTTTCTGAACGCTTTTATCCTTTTCCTTGATTATGTAGGCTTTATCTTCGCTCCCCTGTTCGCCATTATGTTAATTGACTACTATTTTATCCGTCGTGGTCATTATGATTGGTCCCAGGCCAATAGAGTGGGAGGAAGCTATTGGTACACCAATGGTATTAATTGGCGAGCAATAGTAACGTGGGTGATTGGAGCGATTATTTTTCTGGTAGTCAGGAATTGGCCTCTTGTTTTCAATTCTATTGGTGCTATATATACAACACTAATCATTACAGCGATAATCTACTGGTTTGTTGCCAGGGGTGCAGCCAGCCAGGATAAGCAAAGCAGACTAACGGCTTAACCCCGGAGCCCACGGGAGGGGGCTGCTTCACTCCCGTGGGTTTTTCTCAGAAGAAATGATTACGATTAAATCTTAGAGCAGTCTATACCGTAAGATGGCACTGGTAGTAAATAAAAAATGGTTAAATCGTGCTTTGTTGAGGGGGGATACCCGATGGTACAATTTAAAGTTGTAGGGCAGGAGGTCTTACGAGCCGACGGTATTGAGAAAGTAACCGGCCAGGCCAGGTACGTGGCCGATATCACTCTGCCGGGTATGTTATATGCCAGCATTCTTCGCTCTCCCCATGCCCATGCCCGGATCTTGCGGGTAGATAAATCCAGAGCCCTGGCCGTAACAGGAGTAAAAGCAGTAGTCACCGGCGCCGACTTTTCAGGACGGATAGGCATCTGCCTTACGGATCAATATCCCCTGGCCCGGGGCAAAGTACGCTTCATGGGTGAACCGGTAGCGGCCGTAATTGCTAGCAGCACCGATTTAGCCAGGCAGGCTCGGGATTTTATAGAAGTAGAGTACGAACCCCTGGCGGCAGTTACCGATCCGGAAGAAGCAGCCCGGCCGGAAACCCCTTTGATCCATGAAGAACTGGCTACCTATAAACACTTGCCCGGATTTTTTCCAGAGCCGGGAACTAATATCTTTCATCATTACAAACTACGGCGGGGCGATGTGGAGAGGGCCTTTGCCGAAGCTGATTTGATCATTGAAAACAAGTTTACCTTCCCTCCCAACCACCATGTCGCCCTGGAACCCCATGGGGCGATTGCCCAGGTGCATCCGGGCGGGGGCATGACTGTTTGGTGCAGTTCTCAGGCCCCCTTCATCGTCCGCCATACCTTGGCTTCGATGTTTAATCTGCCCCTTAGTAAAGTACGCGTTGTAGTACCTTATCTGGGCGGCGGTTTCGGGGGCAAATCGGATGTTACCATTGAGCCCCTGGTGGGTGTTCTGGCGGCGGCGGTACCCGGACGGCCCGTACGCCTGGTTTTAGAGCGGGAGGAGGTTTTTCAGGGAACGGTTATCGGGCGTGGTTTGGTGGCTTATTATAAAACTGCTGTTGCTAAAGATGGGCGCCTTCTGGGGGAAAAGATTACCCTCTACTGGAACGGGGGCGGGTATGGCGATTACGCTGTCAATATTGTCACCGGTGGCGGTCATAATTCTCCCGGCCCCTATGCCATTGACAATCTGCACATCGATTCTTATGGCGTCTATACTAATACTCCCCCTACAGGGGCCTATCGCGGTTATGGCCATCCCGAGGTTCACTGGGCCTGTGAACGCCAGCGGGAGATTATTGCCCATAAGTTGAATATCAATCCAGTGGAATTGCGCCTTAAGAACTGTTTGGGACCGGGTAAGGTTAACAGCCTAGGTCAAATGATCGAGGAATATAACGGCCGGCTCGATCTTTGCATCAAAGCGGTTGCCCGGGAACTGGGGTTAGAAGAGGGTCAGGGGAACCAGGCAGCTGCTAAAAGGGCTTTACCTTGGTACCGGCGCCGGGGAGCAGGCCTGGCAGCTTTCGGCAAATCGCCGGTAATGACCACCAATGCCCAGTCCGGGGCGATTGTACGCTTGAATGAAGATGGTACGGCGAGTGTAAGTGTCGGCGCTGTGGAGATGGGCCAGGGAACCTATACCGCTTTGGGACAGATTGCAGCTGAGGCTTTATCTTTACCTGTCACCAAGATTCATGTAGTACCTTTCGTTGATACGGACGTGTCCCCCCTGGAATGGCAGACGGTGGCCAGCCATACCACCTGGGCCGTGGGAACGGCGGTCTTAGCAGCTGCCCGGGAAGCCCGGAAACAGGTCCTGGCTGCCGCCGCCACGATTTTGGCAGTAAAACCGGGGGAACTCGAAATAGAAGGGGGACGGGTATTTGTTAAATCCAGGCCGGATAAAGGCCTCCCCTTCAGTCAACTGGCCGCAGGCTACACTTATCCTGACGGCCGGACGGCCAATGATCCCATTATCGGCCGGGCTACCTTCGTTCCCCGTGGCCTGACCTATCCCGATCCGGAAAATGGGCAGGGCAATTGCGCCGCCGATTGGACTTACGGCTGTCAGGGGGCGGAAGTAGAAGTTGATCTCCGGACAGGTACGATTGAGGTATTGAAGCTGGTTACGGCTATTGATCCCGGCCGGGTGATCAATCCCCTAACTGCCAGGGGGCAGATAACCGGCGCCATGGTCCAAGCTATGGGCTCGGCCCTTTCGGAAAAGCTGGTTTTTGGTCCCAACGGTGCTATGCGTAACCCCACCCTGACGGATTATAAAATACCGACTGCTATGGATATGCCGGCGGAACTAAAAACAATCTTTATCGAAACCCCCGATCAAACCGGCCCCTTTGGTGCCCGGGGCCTGGGGGAACACGGAGCTGTAGCTATCCCACCAGCTATCGCTAATGCCCTTTATGCAGCCCTCGGTATTGACTTTTACGAGTTGCCCCTTACCCCGGATGCCGTGCTCCGGCCTTTAAAAAAGATGGGGGCAAAGCCTGCCGGCAAAGGAGATGAAAAGTATGCCCGGGTCCTTTGATTATTTCCGCGCCAGAAACCTTGTTGAAGCTACCGCTGCTTTAAAGCAGGAGGGCGCGGTAGTCCTGGCAGGAGGAACCGATCTGCTGGTTAATATCCGCGGCAACAAAGTGTATCCCCAGCTGGTGGTTGATATCAAAGGGCTTCCGGAATTAAAAGGTATCAGAGAGACCCGGGAGGGCGGTTTATGGATAGGAGCCCTGACCACCATGAAGGAAATAGCTATTAACACCCTCATTCAAGAGAGATATAAAGCCCTGGCGGAAGCGGCTTCTGTAATGGGATGCTTTGAAATCCGGGTACGGGCCACTATCGGTGGCAACATCTGCAACGCTTCACCCGGGGCGGAAACAGGCCCTGTCCTGGCCATCCTCAATGCTGCCGTAGAGATAGGCGGTCCCGGTGGCCGGAGAATTTTGCCTCTGGAGCAATTTCTGCTCGGACCCGGCCGGACAGCTCTGGGGCAGGGAGAGGTTTTAGTCGGCTTTATTCTACCACCCCTGCCTTCGGGAAGTCGGACGGCTTACCTGCGGCGCTCACGCATCAAAGGCATGGATCTAGCCGCGGTCAGTGTAGCGGTGCTGGCCGGACTGCCTGATTCCGAGGGTAAGCGAGAGATACGGGTGGCAGCCGGGGCTGTCTTAGCAACCCCGGCCAGGGTCGGAACAGTAGAAGAGATTTTAAAGCAGGGTCCGCTGACTTATGAACGTATACGCCAGGCCAGGGATAGATTTGCCGAGGTTATTGCGCCGCGGGCCGGCAGCTTGCGGGCAACGCCGGAGTATAAGCAAGAAATGGTTGGCCAACTCATGGAGATGGCCCTGGCAAAACTGGCGGCCCTGGAGTATCGCCTCGAGGAGGTAGCCACGTTATGAAACAGCACCTTTCCATAACGGTGAATGGAGATCTATGGGAGGGCGAGGTTGAACCACATTTAACCCTTTTGCGCCTTTTACGAGAGGAAATGGGTTTGGTAGGCACCAAGGCCGGCTGCGAAATCGGTGAATGCGGTGCCTGTACCGTTTTGCTGAACGGTGAACCCGTTCAATCCTGCCTGGTGTTGGCCGTGGAAGCAGACGGTTCAAGAATAGAGACCGTGGAAGGCCTGGCTACAGATGGGAAGCTCCATCCTCTCCAGGAGGCCTTTATGGAAAAGGGAGCCGTCCAATGCGGCTTTTGTACGCCGGGGATGTTGCTGGCGAGCAAAGCCTTGCTGGCGCGCCAACCTGACCCTGGTGTAGAAGAGATTAAGGCGGCCTTAAGCGGTCATCTCTGCCGCTGTACGGGTTACGAAAGTATAATTGCCGCCGTACAACTGGCCGCAACCAGGATGAAATAGCCGGTAAAAGACAACTATGCCTACAGTCAGCATCGTTAGAAGAAAAAGGGGTAAAGACCTGTTTTGGAGAGGCCTTGTAGGGGGGACGGAAAAGGCACTGTTTGTACAAGGTAGAGGAATCAAGCATCCGGGTAATGTTCCTCGATGAGAACTACCCGGATGCTTTTATGTTGAAGTTTAATAGTAATTTCGGCTGCTGTTTAGTTTGTTCCTACAAAGGAAATCGTCCGCCGGTATTTAAATCATATTTATTATTTATGTTTATAATGAGAACGCAAATAGAGGGGGAACAGGTAGTGGGCAAACTGGCAGTGGTAGCCATTGGCGGTAATTCTTTGATTAAAGATAAGAACCATGTTGATTTATATAGCCAGTTGGCTACAGTCAAAGAGACCTGCCGGCAGGTTGCCGAATTGGTACAAAAAGGTTGGAATGTGGCCGTTACCCACGGCAACGGCCCCCAGGTGGGTTTTTTAATCCGCCGGGCGGAGCTGGCCATGGGGGAGTTGCCCTTGATACCCCTGGAGTTTGCCGTGGCCGATACCCAGGGTGCTATAGGATATATGATCCAGCAATCCCTGATGAACGAGTTCCGGCATAAGGGTATCGCCAGGCAGGCTGTAACCGTCGTTACTCAAGTGGTAGTCGATCAAAATGACCCGGCTTTCCAAAATCCCACCAAGCCCATCGGTAGTTTCATGACCGAGGAAGAAGCGCAGCGTCACGCCCGGGAAGACGGTTGGACGGTAGTCGAGGATGCCGGCCGGGGCTGGCGGCGGGTGGTACCCTCGCCGGAGCCGCAAAAGATTGTCGAAGGCGCGGCCATCAAGGATCTAATTAACGCCGGTTATATTGTCGTTTGCGCCGGGGGCGGGGGAGTGCCGGTAGTTGAAAGGAATGGCCTTCTGGAGGGCGTGGCCGCTGTCATTGATAAAGATTACGCCTCCTCCCTGCTGGCGACGGCTATTGGCGCCGACCTGCTGGTTATCTCCACCGGCGTCAGCCGGGTGGCCATCAATTTCGGCCGACCCGAGCAAAAGGAACTGGACCTTCTTAGTGCCGCCGAGGCCGAAAGTTATCTAGAAGCAGGCCATTTCCCGCCGGGTAATATGGGCCCCAAGGTTAAGGCCATCCTGCGTTACCTTAGCCGTGGCGGCAAGGAGGGCCTGATTACCTCGCCGGGGGAACTGGTTGCCGCCATGGAGGGAAAGGCGGGGACCAGGATAGTGGCCCAGGGTCAGCCCTCTGTAACCTTTTCCGGCAGCTTTTTCCACGATATGCCAGGTACTAGTACCGCCCGGATGTAAAAAGTTAACTGAAGAATGGTGCGTGGTGGAGGTGCATCATTCTAATTAATATGATGGTCAGGATATAAAAGAATAACCCCGTTCGCGGGGTTATTCTTTTAAACCGGATATGCGGGCTTAATTATATCAACCCCGCACTTGCCTCCGGGAAGGGAAAGGGGTTACGTTGGCGCCGGCCGCCGGCATGGGGGCATAACCCCCCCCGGTTGCGGAGTTACCGCAACCTTCTCCAAGCAGCACCCGATCGTCGGCAAAGGCGTTGCCGCTGGCCCTTTCAAACATTTTCAGCAGGTCGGCTACTGTTGTTCGGGCTCGTTCCGGGCCGCAGAGGTCCAAAATAATCCGGCCCTCGTGCAGCATAATGGTCCGGTCGCCGGTACGCAGGGCCTGTTCCAGGTTATGGGTCACCATCAGGGTGGTCAGCCGATTCTGGGCGACTATTTTGGCGGTCAGTTCCAATACTATTCCGGCCGTCCGCGGATCCAAGGCGGCGGTGTGCTCATCCAGCAGGAGCAGTTTCGGCGTGGCGATGGTGGCCATGAGCACCGTCAGGGCTTGGCGCTGGCCGCCGGACAGCAGGCCTACCCGGGTCTTCAGGCGTTCTTCCAGGCCCAGTCCCAGCAGGGCCAGGCGCTCTTTAAAAAGCTGCCGCTCGGCCGTCGTAATGCCCCGGCGTAAACGCCGGGGACGGCCGCGGCGTAAAGCCAGGGCCAGGTTTTCTTCAATAGTCATGGTCGCAGCCGTGCCTTTTAAAGGGTCCTGAAAAACCCGGCCAATTAAAGAGGCGCGGCTATGCTCGGGCCAGATGGTGATATCCTGGCCGTCCAAAAAAACCCGACCGGCCTCAATTTCATAGACTCCAGCCACTACGTTTAACAGGGTCGATTTACCGGCGCCGTTGCTGCCGATGATGGTGACGACTTCCCCCGGTTTAACTTGCAAGGAGATATCCCGCAAAGCCAGCTTTTCGTTGACCCCGCCGGGATTAAAGGTTTTAGTTACGCGGGCCAGTTGCAGCACTTTGCTCACTCCTTAAACGTAAGGCACGCCATCCCAGGCGCCGGCGTACCAGGGGAAAGGCCATGGCCGCCACGACAATTAACGAGGTCAGGAGTTTAAGGTCTGTAGCCGGCAGGCCTAACTGCAGGACCAGGCTGATGATGACCCGGTAGATAATGGAACCGACGATGGCGGCCAGCAGGGCCCGGACCAGGGTGGCACTGCCAACCAGGGCCTCGCCGATAATTACGGCGGCGAGGCCGGCCACAATCATGCCGATGCCCATGCCGATATCGGCGAAACCCTGGTATTGGGCGACCAGTCCTCCGGCAAGGGCAACCAGGGCATTAGCAATGGCTAAACCCACCAGTTTCATGCTGCCGGTATTTACTCCCAGGCTGCGGATCATTTGGTCGTTGTCACCAGTAGCCCGGACGGCCATCCCCAGTTCCGTTTGGAGGAAAAGGTAAAGCAAGGTAACGACTACCATTACCAGCAGCAAGCCCAATAAAGCGGGGCCGTAGGGGTCGATGCCGGATATTTTTTTAACGCCGGTAAAGATAGTCGGAACACGGAGAAGGGACAGGTTGGCCTGTCCCATGATCCTTAAATTAATCGAATAAAGGGCGATCATGGTTAAGATGCCGGAGAGCAGGGGGGCAACCCCCAGGCGGGTATGCAGGATGCCCGTTATCCAACCGGCTAAGGCGCCCCCGCAGAGGGCTACCAGCAGGGTTAACCAGGGGTTATATCCGGACATAATCAGCCGGGCGGCTATTGCCGCCCCCAGGGTGAAAGCACCATCAACGGTTAGATCCGGAAAATCCAAGATCCTAAAGGTAAGGTAAACCCCCAAGACCATTGGACCCCATAGTAAACCTTGCTCTAGGGCCCCTAACCAGATGTTTAGGGACATATGGTGTCACCTACTTAAAGATCTTGGCAGCCTTCTTTTGGAGATCTTCAGGGATGTTTATTCCCAGGGCCGCCGCTGTTTTGGCGTTTAAAACGATACTCAAATCCTTTTGTTTTTCAATGGGCATATCCTGAGGTTTTTCGCCTTTAAGCACTCGCAGGGCCATCTGCCCGGTCTGTTCCCCCAGTTTGTAGTAATCAATGCCGATGGTGCCCAGGACGCCGGCCTCGACAGTACCGCTCTCTCCGGCAATGACCGGTATTTTGTGCTGCTCCGTTACCTGCAGCACCCCGGCAATGGAGGAGACGATGGTGTTGTCGGTGGGGACATAAATGGCATCTACCCGCCCCACCAGGGACTGGGCTGCCTGGACTACTTCACTGCTGGCCGTGACCGGGGCCTCGACTACAGCCAGGCCTAAACCGGGCGCTTCCTTTTTAACTATTTTTACCTGAACCTGGGAATTAATCTCGCTGGAATTATAGATAACGCCGATATTTTTAGCTGCCGGGACCAGTTGTTTAAGCAGTTGCAGCTGTTCCTTGATGGGGTTCATGTCGGTGGTACCAGTGACATTGGTTCCGGGTTTGTCCATGCTTTTAACCAGTTTAGCGGTGACCGGATCGGTAACGGCCGTAATCAGGATGGGAATGTCCTGGGTCTCGTTGGCCATAGCCATAGCCGAGGGAGTGGCCACAGCCAGGATGAGATCCTTTTTATCCTGGACGAATTTACGGGCGATGTTCTGCAAGGTTGATTGGTCGCCCTGGGCGTTTTGAAAATCCACCTGCAGGTTTTTGCCTTCTTCATAGCCGCCGGACTTTAGCGCGGCCAGGAAACCCTTGCGGGCTGCATCCAGGGCCGGGTGTTCGACGATCTGGATAATACCCAGTTTGACGTTTTTAGCCTGCCCGACCTGGCTCCCTGTGGCGCCGTCACTGCCGGCTTGTTGTTTACTTCCTCCGGAACCGCAGCCAGACAGCAACAGGGTCAGGAGGATAACTAGGAACCATCCTGCCGCAAATTTTTTTAGCATTTCGCCCTTGCCTCCTTGATAATTTTTTCGGTGGGCAAGGCAGTGCATGGGGCATCATAAACAAAAATACTCCCGGAGGGAGTATTGCCGCCCTTCCTGCCATCCTACCGTACTATCTATTCCGGCGGGCCGGCCGGTTAATGTTACAAGTTTATCTTAAATAATTCGCTACAGCATGTCAATAGTTTTTATGAATATTCCGCGCGGGGTAGGTTTAGATGAAATAATTTTTTAGATGCCGGCAGGCTCCGGGCCGGTTTTCTTTACCTGCGGTTGGGGGCTAAGGAGGTGTTGCTAAAAGGGCGTATCGGAGCCGATATAACAAGCTATGCCGCGCTCGTGGAAGAGGCTTTGTATCTGTTCCAACTTTTCTTTCGATGTTCCTTGGTAATCTCTATATGGATACGTTAGGCCAAGCTGGGTCCATTTAGAATCACCCAAACGGTGAAAGGGCAGGATGTTGATCTCCCGCAGGCCCATCTGGTTAATGAAAGCCGCAGTGGCGGTAATATTGGCATCCGTATCATTAAAGTTTTCGATGACGGGCAGGCGGATAATCAACCGGCCCGGCCAGCTCGAAGCCACCAGAGCGGCTATATTATTCAAGGTTAGTTCATTGGTCACGCCGGTTTTTTCCCGGTGCTTTTCCGGGTCCATATGCTTAATATCTATAAAGGCGAAGTCAACGTAACCCATGGCCTTCAAGAAGGTTTCTCTTTGGATGTGGGCGGAGGTTTCAATGGCAGTGTGAATATAAACGCTCTGGCATTTTTTTAAAGCCGCTATAGTAAAGTCTTTTTGCAATAAGGGCTCGCCTCCGGTAAAAGTAACGCCGCCCCCCTGGCCCCAGTATTGCCGATCCCGGTTGATTACCCGCATGAGCTCCTCTAAAGTCATCCACTTGCCACTGATGGTTAAGGCCTCAAAATAACATACTGTTGTGCAATCGAAGGTAGTACATGAGTGGCATAATTCCCGGTTTATTTTCAAGGGTATTTCGACTTCGTTATTGATACTGATGGCCTGCCGGGGGCAGGCTGCCAGGCAACGGGTACAGCCTTGCGTTCTATTGGCGCATTTTTGCTCCCGGTACATTAAACGCTGTTTGAATTCCATTCCTTCGGGGTTGGCGCACCACTCGCAGCGTAGGGGACAACCGCTCATAAAAATTAGCGTCCGGCAGCCGGGACCGTCATGCACTGAATGCCCCTGAATGTCGAAGATCAAGCCCTTATTTTCTTGCATTCTTTGATCACTCCAAAAGGTTTTTTACGGAGCCGTTGGCGGCGGGTATAGACCGTTGGAACGTCTATACCCGCCGCTGTAGGGCTTTAACCAGGTATGGTGGAAGTATCTTTTTGATCGGCAATAGTTTTGGGTTTAGCGGCAAGGGGTAGGGTAAAGGCGATAGTAGCCGATAGGGCATAGGCAACCAGGGCGAAAATGATAGAGTTGTTATAGCTACCCGAGATGTCATAGAGATAGCCGCCCATAAAACTCCCTACAGCGGGGCCGATGCCCATGACGATCAAAGTGGCCAGGCCCCAGATTTTGCCCAGGCTTTTGCGTCCGTAGATGGAGCCGGCGTAACCGGCGCAGCCGCCGGGTTCAATGGCCCAATAGATGGCAAAGATGATACAGGAAAAGATGCCGAAAGTTAGGGAAACCTTGCTTAAAAGCAGGAGGATACAGGCCAGGACGCCAGCCGCCGGGGCGAACACCAACATGATCTTTCGGCCCCTGGGTTCGTTGCCGATCCCGGCCACGATCTTATCAGCCACCATCCCCATCAGGGGCATGGTGAAGATGCCGGCAATACCAATGGCGATATAAAGGTTGGTGGCCGTGCCCAGGGAGAGTTTAACGTCTTTAGTCCAGTACATGACCACCTGGGTCCAGATGAGGAACTCGGCCACCATACTCGTCAGGAAGGCCAGGATAGTTCCCCAGATAGCGTACCGCCCGAAGGCTTCCTTGACGGTCCAGCTATATTCAGCTTTAGCCGGTGTAGATGCACTGGCAGGCATTAAGCCAAAGGGTTGCAGGTTGTAGGCTTCGGGGTTTTTCTTGGCGATGAGGGCGGCGATGATTAAAGCTATCAAGATTACTATCGATAACCCCTGCATGGCCTGGCGCCAGTCCAGGGTCAGAAGGATACTTTTGACTCCTAGGCTTAAAACAGCCTGGGCAACGGGGGCGCCCATAAAGGCCAGGCCCCACATAGTGGCATAGGCCTTGCCGACATACCACTTTCGCACGGATACCGTGGAGGAAACCCAGAGCATGCCAGTCCCGATACCGGCAAAGATGGCATAGACGGCCAGGTATTGAAAATAATTATGGGTAAGGCTAGTGAGGTAAAACCCTAGGGCGCCGAAGATAGCTCCTAGGAAATAAGCCGGCCGGGTACCCCAACGGTCAATGATCATCCCGCTGAAAAAGGCCGTAACAGCATAGATGGTCATCATTAGTGAGTAGCCCAGGGAGGTTTGCGCTACGGTCCAACCCATATCTTTGGCCATAGGCCCTAGGAGAACGGAAAAGGTGGCCCGGTAACCGAAAAGGCAGAATACCGCCAACCAGGCAGCACCGACAACCATATAACCGATCTTCTTGGCATTATTATCATCCATGCGATACTTCCCCCACTTCTAAATGTTATAACCCATCTATCTCCCTGATGATTGGCCATAGTGGGACGTTGGCAGAGAAATATTTTATACTACCCGGGCCAATTGCTCTTATCAGAGGGATATCAAGTTAGCTTTAAAGGGGTAGGGGGTGCCGAACCAGCGCCGGGCACCCCCTGCCTTAGCCGGGCTTACTGGGCCCGGTACATCGCACAGGTTACAGCGATGAGATCCTCGAAAGCCCACGGCTTATTTTTGTCGGCTTCGCAGACACCCAAGGTATTTTCCGTTGCGGTGAAGTTGGCGCAGTTTTTGCACTTGGGGAGGGGGTCAAATTTTTGGCAGGTTGGCGTATCGATCGCTATTAGTTCATTTCGTACCCTACAAATACCCTTAGCTACGTCAACGGGTACAAAATTCCGGCAATCATTATGCCTGGAAGTCTCGTTGCTCATTTGTGCCACTCCTTTACGCGGTTTCGTATTCGGTACGAGCGATAACTTCATCCTGGATTTGCTTGCCGATTTCGACCCAATACTGGGTGAAGCCCGCCACCCGGACCATCAAGCCACGGTAATTTTCGGGATGTGCTTGGGCATCCTTTAGCATTTTAGAGTCGACGATGTTATATTGAATATGGAAACCACCTCGCCGCATATAGGCCCGGGTAAGATCAAGGAGCTTCCGTGAACCCTCAATGCCTTTAATGGCGCTGGGATGGATCTTCAAGTTCATCTGGGAGTTTTGGGATTGGGTATGATCCCAAACGGTGGCTGAGGTAAAGAGGGCATAGGGGCCGTTGCGGTCGGTGCCGGGGTAGGCCGACATGGAGGCATCGGCATAAGTCGTCCCCGCCAGGCGGCCGTCGGGGGTGGCCAGGGTTACAGCCCCCTGGGGACCATGGGTGGAAACGGATATCTGGCAGGCATACAATGGTCTGGCGTAAAGGGATTCGTAGTTATGGCACATGGCGCAGAACCAGTCTTCATATTCTTTCAGGATTGCGTCGGCGTAGGGGTCGTCGTTGCCGTATTTGGGCGCCAGCAGGCAGTCGCTATGAATTTGGTCGTATTTGTCGCCGCCTTCCTTTTTCTCCTGGGAGAGGAGGGAGTAGCTGCCTACTTCTTCAGCAGTTTTGAAGCCGAAATTAGCTAGAATGGCTTCTTTCATTTCTTCCAGAGTGTACTTTTTATCATCGTAGACTAGTTTCTTTAAGGCGGCCAGCGAGTTGACCATATTGGCCGTGCCGCAGCTTTCAACGTTAAAGGTGCCGTTATAGCGATAACCCAGATGGCCGATATGGTGCCCTTTGGTTAAGCAATCCGGTTTCAAAATGGAATTTAAAATACTCATGTTGTTTTTGCGCCAAATATCGTGTTGAATGTTATTACATTTTGCCAGGCAGTTGACGGTTTGCTCGTAGTAGTCTTTATAAACCTCCCACAGTTCTTCATAGGTTTCCAGTTTTTTGTTATGGGGGGCAAATACCTGCTCCTTGGTGCGATTGTCATAGCCATTGAATAAAACCAGTTCCAGCAATTTGGGATTAGCGATAAAGTGGACGCCCACGCTGGTAGGTTGGCCGGCACCGCCGGGGATGACGTAATTTTTGCCGTTAAGGGTCAATTCATGCCAGCTGCAGGGGGAGGTCTCCAAGCAGCCGCCGATGGTTATGGCCCGGGCTTCCTCCAGGGTCATACCCTCCGGACCATACTGCTGGAGCAGGAACTGGATGCCGACCTGGTTGTTCATCCAGGCTGGATAACCGGTACCACCCTTATTGCATTCAATGGCCTTCAAGAGGAATTCTTCCGGCAGTTTTTCGTCATATAGCACTGACAGGGTCGGCTGTGGGGTGGCGCAGGTCATACCTGCTTCCATAATGAGCATCTCCAGATCATTGGCGGCTGATTTGCCATCCCTGGTCAAACCGCCCATACTCAGATTATTAAAGGTATTACCCGAGAGGACGCCGCCGACGACTCCCATGGAGGCGAAGCAGTCAATGCAGGTAAATTTGACTCGGTGGCACTCCAGGAGTTCCAGGACCTCTTCCTCAGTGATCCGGCCGGCGGCCATATCCTGTTCAAACCAGGGATACAGGACTTGACCTACTCGTCCCGGCGACATCCCGGAAATAGCATCTTCGTTTAAGACGGC
This sequence comes from Moorella naiadis (nom. illeg.), assembly GCF_051020825.1. Taxonomy (NCBI): domain Bacteria; kingdom Bacillati; phylum Bacillota; class Clostridia; order Neomoorellales; family Neomoorellaceae; genus Neomoorella; species Moorella naiadis (nom. illeg.). Next base: position 116,659 of record NZ_JAXGFQ010000004.1, on the reverse strand, counting down.
GATGTGGATAGTATAGGTTAGCTGAAGGGCCTCCCGGAAAGTACGTGGTTGTTTGTGGGCGATCCATTCCAGACACTCGGCGATGTCTTCATATTCCTTCTTTTGGGTTGCGTCCTCGGTGATAGCGGCTAGACGCCGGGCTTCTTTGGCATAATTGAGGATCCAGATCTGAATGCCCTCTAAACCTAAAATGACGGCATCGTAGTAATATAGGCGATCCATACCGATTAGGCCATCGCCATCGGCTTTACCGGCCACTTCCGCCTTTCTTTCTTTTGCCATAGCGATAAGGCCGTCAATGCCGTACTGTAAGGGGTAATAGTAGTTAATAACCTCCCGTCCCTGGGGAAGGGTGTAACCGGATTCAAACATACAAATTACACTACGCATTATTTTTTCTTTTGTTTCATATTCAGGCACCATTTGTTCGTACTTATGACCCAGGTCATCTACTGATTTGCCGACCCAGGCCCGGGCCAGTTTAATCAGGGCCGGTACCTCTTCGCTGCGGATGCCGAATTTACCGGCGATAGAGACAACGTTGCCGAAACTCTTGGTAACATTACCGCCGCCGGAACCAAACTTCGAGACCTCATCGGCACTGTCACCGCCTTTTTTCAAGGCTTCCTGGTAGAGTTCGTCTTCCTTGGTCATAAAGAAGCCTTCCGACAGCCAGGGCATAGGGAAAGAGCCCCGGTAATAGTGGGCTTTACCCATGACCAGGAGTTCGCCGGGGAAGATGGTAGGGGTCAAATGGGAAAAGGCACACTTCATAGCTGCCGCCCGGCGGACGATAAAGGGTTCACAATCTAGTTCATTCCATTTACGGGTGTACCAGTAGGGGAATTCCACCGTGGCTGAGGAGTAGGTGTTAAAGTAAAGATCCCTTAATTTTTTGGCCCGGGGTGTCGGTTCCTTTTTTACTTCGCGATCCGTCAATTTCTCCGGGGCCTGGCCACCGTACTGGGAACTGATGGGGATCCCCTTTTCTTTTAAGATATCCGCCAAATTCTTGACTGTACCAGCCATACCAGTTCCTCCTTGTAATGAAATCTTCGGGCTATTTGGTCTACCAACAACAACTCCTGCCTCTTTAACCTCTGGCCTCCCTCCTTTGCCTGCAGGCTTGTGTTAAGCGTAACATGATGCTGCATAGCATTAAATTACCCGGACGGTTTAAAAGGGATTGATAAAAAGATTGGGGTGTAACCAGGTTGTTGCGGATTTAAACCAAAAGTAGCAGATCGTTATTTTGACTAAACCGAAAGTATGATCAATAGGCAAAAATAAATGTTCTGGCAGGAGGTTTAGTTCTTAAAGGCGAATAATAATCATGGTATAATTAAAGGGTCATTTAACATGGGTTATTAACTAGAGGTTATTTAGAAGTTATTTTTAAGGAAGAGATGGGGCGGGGGTTTATGGGGGCGGCAGATTTACTGACCCGGTTACAACGAGCCCAGGATGTGCTAGCAGAGAAGACCGGGCTCAGCCTGGTACTGGTAGATAATAATGGGACGGAGGTAACAATCCCTTCGCGCCTGCCCCTGGACTGCTTTCAGGCCGAAACGGCAGGTAACAGGTGCCAGGAAGAAAGGCGGTATTTGCTTAAAAAAGCCGGGCAAGAAACTGGCAAAGAAGAAACGGTGCTGCATTGTTGCTACCAAAACGTTTACAGTTGTTGTTTAAAAACGGCCTTTAAGCTGGGGGGGAAAGATTTATTTCTTATCAGCGGCCGGACCCGTGATATAGCGGCAATAAAAAGAAATTTGAGTATAATTACGGCTGTATATTCTTTGCCGGTAAGCATCAGCTACCCGGAGTCGGAAAAGGTTAAAGATCATGACTACCGGAAAATAACGCTCCAGGCGGAGGCGTTGCAGGGCCTTACCCGGCAGGAAATCAGGATTCTATATTATGTGGGCCTGGGCCTGTCGAACAAAGATATAGCAGCCAAACTGTTTATCAGCCCCAGTACCGTCAAAACCCATGTGACCCATATCCTGCACAAAATGGTCCTGGCCAATCGTACCGAGGCTGCCATCTTCGCCCTTGAAAAGGGTTTGGTAAAAAGTGATGACCTTGCCTAGAAAGCCCAAAGAGCATTATAAGAAGCTACCTTCTCTTTACACCAGCCTGCTAATAGCCTTCACCCTGGTGCTAGGATCCTTTATGGCCTTATTTTCCGGCTTTTCCCTGCCTATCATTTCCTCCCGCATCCAGGCTAATATAAACAGCCTTCTGGATCGCTCCCTGATTATTGCCTGGCATGAATATAATCGTTTTTTTCGCGAGACCAAAGCCAATCTGGATATTATCGCCTCATTAAAAGGGGTAACGGCGCTTTTTTCCGGAGGGGATGCCGGGGAAGTGGCGGGTTTATTGAACAACAGGCCGCAGGTTGATTTCTGGCAGGCCATCGATAACCAGGGGCGGGTCATAGCCGCAAGTGGGAGAAGTGAGGGTGACCCAACAGCGAGTATTGCTGGTTTATTCCGGGAAAGCTGGGCGGGGGGAGAGACGCTAACTTCCTCTGAGGTTGTTCCGATTAATACAATCACCTATTTAAACCCCGGGCTCAAGGATCGGGTTCTGGTGGAAATCAAAGATCTCGATGGCCAGTCGACTAACACCTTTTTTAACGGGGCGTTGATTCAGGTCGTCGCCGTACCGGTAAAGGTAGAGGGCCAAATCCTCGGTTGCCTGGTGGCCGGTCACCTGTTAAACAACGACTACGAAATCGCCGGCAACTATACTCATAAGGTACCCGGCTCTTTTCTATCGATCGGGGTCCAGGGAGTCAGGATAGCGGCCAACATCCAGGGCGCTTCCCGGATGAACTTTGTCGGCCTCCCGCAACCCCCCACTTTAGTCACCACTATTGAAGCCGGCAAACGTTATATCGGGCAGGCCCAGATAAGTCCCGGGGAGATTCACCTGGTAGTATCGGATCCTATCTATAACTCTACCGGGCGCATTATTGGTGAGTTCAGCGTTGGCGTGCCGTCCCAGGGAATCACCAATATTAAAAGGGATACTTTTTTAGCCATCTTGGCCGCATTGGCCATTTGTTTACTATTGGGCCTTATCTTGGCGGCCTTTTTATCGCGCCGTATTACCCGGCCGGTCACCACCTTCAGCCACCTGGCTAAAGAGATCTCCCAGACGGAATCGGTTACTAAGGAACATATCGACCGGCTGGAGCAAATAAACGTTCCCGATATCCAGGAGATATGGTACCTACAACGTTGTTTTAACCGCATGGCCAGAAGCTTGTACCAAAAGTGCAAAGAAACCGAGACCTACATGCAGGAATTGGAGAATGATCGCCGGCAACTGCAGCACTTGGCTGATGAATTGACGGAAGCCAATTCTTTACTGGAAAAAAGGGTGGAAGAGCGAACCGGGGAATTAAAAAAGGCGGTTATTGAATTAAAGGCCCTCAATCACCTTAAGACCCAGTTTCTGGCCAATATGAGCCATGAACTGCGGACACCCCTTAATTCCATTATTGGGTTTTCCGAAATGCTGGCGGATGAGCTTTTCGGTAAATTAAATCCCACCCAGAAGGAATATGTGGAGATAGTCCTCCGTAGTTCGCGTCACCTCCTGCAGGTCATTAGCGATATCCTGGATCTAGCGCGCATCGAACAGGGGAAGATCGTTCTCAATAAAGAGAGGGTCAATCTGGAAGAGCTTATTCAGGCGGTAGTAACCATCATTAAACCCCAGGCCAACGGACGGGAATTGGAACTTCGAGTGGATATCCAACCGCAATTACCGCAGTTGGCCATTGATCCCGTCCGGATTAAACAGGTACTCTATAACCTGCTTTCCAATGCCATCAAATTTACTGCGCCGGCAGGGAAGATAACCCTCCGGGCCTGGTATAAAAAAGATGAAGTAGCAGTTAGTGTGAGGGACACGGGTATAGGAATCAAGCCTGAAGACCAGCAGCGGGTTTTCGATGAGTTTTATCAATGCGAGTCTTTATATCAGAGAAAGTTTGAGGGGGTGGGTCTGGGTTTACCTTTATCCAAAAAGCTCATTGAGTTGCATCAGGGCCGGATCGAGCTCCAGAGTAAGTATGGTCAAGGGACGGAAGTAATCTTCTATTTGCCGGCCGGGAAGCTTTCCCAGGAGAGTTCGGAAGGGGGTCAGCAAGATGGCAAGCCGGGAAGCCGTTCCTTTGCAGGGTAAACCCCTGGTGCTGGTTGTGGAAGATAATGCTGATAATATGCGCCTGATTAACGATCTCCTGGAGGTGTACAATATTCACGTTATCCAGGCCGTTAATCCTGCTGCGGCGTTAACAGCCCTCCAGAAACAAAAACCGGATTTGATTTTAATGGACATCTCCCTGCAGGGGACGGATGGCCTCACCTTTACCAGAATGTTAAAGGGTGACCCCGGGACCAGGGATATCCCCATTGTCGCCCTGACAGCGCATGCTATGAAACAGGATCGTGATAATGCCTATAAGGCCGGCTGCGACGGGTTTATCGCCAAACCCATTGATACGCGGGCTCTGCCGGAACTAATCCATAAATTTCTGCGCCGGGATTAACCCTGCCGGCTGCAAACGAGAGCCGCAAAGGAGAATAAAGTTTATTATGATGCAGACTGCGAGGGTATTATTAGTTGAAGATGACGTTAATAGCGCCCGATTGCTCAAGGACCTCTTGACCGCTAAAGGGGCGGTAGTTACGCATGAAAATAACGGCGTCGACGCTATCGAACGGGCTAAAAAGGAAAGCTTCGATTTAATTATTCTGGACTTGCGCCTGCCGGGGGAAAACGGTTTCGTCGTGGCTGAGAATCTAACTCGGCAGGACGGCCAATTAGCGCCGCCGATAATTGTCACCAGTGCCTTCCCGGATAAACAAAACCGGATGCGTGCCTTTCAGGCCGGGGTAGATGCCTTTTTGAATAAACCCCTAGATCTGCAGGAGCTGGTATTATTAGCCGCTAATTTCTCCCGGCGTCAGCAGCATTATGATGCCTGGCGGCTGCGGGTGGCCCGGCATCTCAACGACCTGGGGGAAAAAAGGCTCCAGCGCAGCGGCCATTCTCAAAGCGTAGTCGCTACCTGTCAGGAGATGGTGGCCGGGCTGCCAACGCCCGCCATAAATACAACCAGTCTTTATGAAGCGGCCTTACTCCACGATATAGGCCTGGCCTTTAGTAGTGGGGAAGATGATGACCATGCGGCTATCGGGGCCGGGATTTTGGCGGTATTGGGGTTCCCGCCGACAACGATCTTCCTGGTAAAAGGACATCACATTACTCCTGGCCCTGACCCCAATATGCCAGATTTGCCCCCGGGTTTGTTGTCCTTCTTACAAATACTGCAGGCGGCGGAAAAAGCCAACGAGCCGTAAGGGACGGCTACGCCGGGGGCAGCGGGTAGGTACTGTGCTGAACGCTCCTGACGTTTTACCTGCTCCAGGGCAGCCAATTTCCGCCAAGGGCAAGAAAATCAACCTTTGGCAATAATTTAGCCTTGCCGTTCCACTTATCTTAAAATAAACTTAAAAATGAAGCAACCTATATTTTAAGGAGGAACGGCAAATGGCAGTCCTGGAGGAAATCAAAGAAGCATTAATGGCTGGTAATGCCAACAAGGTGCGGGAACTGGCCCAGCAGGCTGTGGATGAGGGTATCGAACCCAATACGATCATCAATGATGGCCTGATTGCGGCCATGAACATTATCGGCGTTAAATTTAAGAATAATGAAGTCTATGTACCGGAGGTCCTGGTAGCGGCCCGGGCCATGCACGCCGGCATGGACGTGGTTAAGCCCCTGTTGGCCGGCGGCGAGATGAAGGATAAGGGCACTTTGATTATCGGCACGGTAAAGGGCGATTTACATGATATCGGCAAGAACCTGGTTATCATGATGATGGAAGGCGCCGGCTACAAAGTTGTCGACCTGGGTATCGATGTGCCGCTGGAGAAATTTGTCCAGGCCGTGGAAGAGCATAAGCCCCAGCTGGTGGGCATCTCGGCCCTGTTGACTTCCACCATGATGCAGATGAAGAAGACCGTCGAAGGCCTGGCTGCCTACCGCGATAAGATTAAGATTATGATCGGCGGCGCCCCGGTAACCCAGAAGTTCGCCGACGAAATCGGCGCCGACGGCTATGCCCCTGATGCCGCCTCGGCCGTGGATCTGGCGGCGCAACTCCTCGCTTAATCTAAGGAGGCTAAGGAATGCTCGTCGTCGGAGAGTTAATCAACTCCAGCCGTAAGGCTATCGCCCAGGCCATCGCCGACCGCAACCAGGCCTATATCCAGGACCTGGCTCGGAAACAGGCCGAGGCCGGAGCCGATATTATTGATGTCAACTGCGGGACAAGCATTGGTGAAGAAGAAAAGGTCATGACCTGGCTGGTAAACAGCGTCCAGGAAGTCGTGGATTTACCCCTTTGTATTGATAGCCCCAGCGCCGAGGCCCTGGCCGCCGGTTTGGCAGCCCATAAAGGCCAGGCCCTGGTCAATTCCATCACCGCCGAGAAGCAGCGCTGGGCCGAGGTTTTGCCCCTATTGCAACAGTATAAAGCCAAAGTCATCGCCCTGTGCATGGATGACGGCGGTATGCCGGAAACAGTGGCGGATCGGCTGCGGGTAGCTGATAAGCTGGTGCCGGGCCTGGTCGCGGCCGGCATACCGGAAGATCATATCTACCTGGACCCCCTGATTAAACCCCTGGGGGTTAACAGCCAGTACGGCGTCGAAGCCCTGGAGTCGGTGGCCGCCTTGCGGCAAAAATATCCAAAGGTTCATGCCATCTGTGGTCTTTCCAATGTTTCCTACGGCCTGCCGGAACGGCGGCTGTTGAACCGGGCCTTTATGGTCATGTGCCTCACCCGGGGCATGGACGCCTTTATCCTGGATCCCCTGGATATGCCTTTAATGGGCCTGTTGCGGGCCGCCACCGCCCTGTACGGCCAGGATGAATACTGCCTGGAGTATATCGCGGCCGCCCGGGCCGGAAAGATTAAAGCTTAGACTCCAACTCTTTAATGAGGCGGCCTGCCGGGGAAGGGAATTTGTGTCTGACGTCAAATTTATGATTAAGTGGGAATTCCTTGCGGCCTCAGGAGGGTTAGTTCCCTGCTGCGGCCGTTTTCCTTAGGAGGAATAATATGGCATCCTTTTCCCTGGAAAAATTGATCCAGGCCGTGATCAATGGTAATGCCGCCCGGGTCCGGGAAGAGATTAAAAAGGCCCTGGACGCCGGCATCGAACCGGCGCGGATAATTACCGACGGTTTTGTGACAGCCATGGATGTAGTGGGGGAAAGGTTCGAGCGCAACGAGATTTACGTTACCGACCTGATTATCACCGCCCGGGCCATGCATACCGGATTAAAGGAGCTAAAACCCTTGATGCTGGCGGGGGGGGTGCCACCGGTAGGGCGGGCCATTGTCGGGACCGTCCAGGGGGATATTCACGATATCGGCAAGAACCTGTTGAGCATTATGCTGGAGGCCTCGGGCTTCGAGGTTATTGACCTGGGCGTTAACGTCGCCCCCAGTACCTTTGTGGAAGCCGTTATTAAACACCACCCCGACGTCCTTTGCCTGTCGGCCCTGCTCTCTTCGACCCGGAACGCTATGGAGGATACCATTGCCGCTCTCCAGGAAGCCGGGTGGCGTAACAAGGTCAAGGTGGTGGTAGGCGGCACGCCCCTGAATTCCCAGATTGCCGCCCGCATGGGAGCTGACGGCTACGCCGCCGATGCCACAGCTGCCATTCCTTTGATCAAAAACCTAATCGGCGCCGACCGCAAGCGCCAGGCCGTCCTGGCGCCAGCCACCCTGGATCTATTTTTCGGCGAGGGATCCCTGGAGGACCTGCAGCGGGCCTTTACCCGCATGACGGGCCTGCACCTGGTGATGGTGGATGCCGCCGGCAACCCCCTGACGCCCCTGGGGGGCTTTTTGGAGTGTTCCCGGCACTGCCACCTGCTGCAGGAAAACCCGGCCCGGCCCCTGGACGTCACCACCCTGCGGGGTAACTTTAAAGAAGCCTTTATCTACCGCTGCCACGTCGGGCTGGTGGAGATCTCCTACCCCCTGGCCAATGAGGATGGGACAGTAGGGGCCGTTCTCTGCGGCCACTGCCTGCTGGAGGGCGATCCCGCCCCGGCCGATTTGCAGACAGCCGTACCGGTCCTCTCTCTGGCTGACCTGGAGGCCGTCTGCGGCCTGCTTTCCTTTGTCTCCGGCCAGATCATGCAGCTCAATACGGTTTTGCTGGCCAATAAAGAACTAGAGGACCAGCGCAGCAGTTTCATCCACTTCCTCAAACGGCAGCACCAGCTGGAACAGGCCCTGAAAGAAGCCGAACTCAAGGCCCTCCAGTCCCAGGTCAACCCCCACTTCCTGTTTAACTCCTTAAATATCGTAGCCCGCCTGGCCCTCCTGGACGGGGCGGCAGCTACGGAAAAAATGGTCCGCGCCCTGGCCCGCCTCATGCGCTACAGCCTCTACCAGGTCAAAGAGACAGTTACCCTGGCGGAAGAGATTACTGCCGTACGCGATTATCTCTATATCCAGCAAACCCGGTTTTCTGACCGCATCCGCGGCCGGGTGGTGGTCGAAGAAGAAGCCGCTCTGCAGGCCCGGGTACCCTGCATGATCTTGCAGCCCCTGGTGGAGAATGCCGTTATCCACGGCCTGGAGCCTAAAGAAGAGGGCGGTGAAATAACCGTTACAGTGCGCCTGTTAGGCGATCAAGTCCAGGTGGCGATTAAAGACGACGGCGTGGGCATCGCGCCCGAGGTCAAAAAGGCCATTTTCGACCTGGAAGTCCGGCGGAGCGGCAAGGGGCAGGTGAGCGGCCTGGGGGTGGTCAACGTTTACCGGCGCCTGCAACACCAGTTCGGCGGCAACTGCGCCCTGGACGTCGCCAGCACCCCAGGAAAAGGCACTTGCGTTCAGCTGACTTTCCCTTATACTATTTGAGTAATGGGAGGAAACGAAAAACCAGCTGTCCATCTCTGGTGGAGCCAATTTTACCGGGATTCTCACCTCCCGCATCTTATAAAATAAAAAGGAGGCTAGGCCCATTTTGGCCACGGATGGCAAGGATATCAAGATCCTTCTCGTCGATGACGAACCCCTGGAGCGCCAGGCCATCCGTTTCTTGCTGGCCCGGGAGCGGCCGGACTACCTGGTAATTGGTGAGGCGGGCAATGGGGTCGAAGCGGTAAACCAGGCCTCCAGGCTCCAGCCGGATATCATTTTCCTGGACATTAAAATGCCCGTCATGGACGGTCTGGCTGCCGGGCAGAAGATCCGCGCTCTTCTCCCTGAGGTCAGGTTAATCTTTGTTACCGCCTACGGTGAATTCGATTATGCCCGGGAGGCTGTTTCCCTGGGCGCCTCCAAGTATTTATTGAAACCGGTGGCTGGGGAAGAGATGCTGCCCCTTCTGGACGAGCTGGCCGCCGGCATCGCCGCAGCCCGCCGCCGCCAGCAGGAGACAGCCAGGCTGCGGGCCGTCCTGGAGGAAACCAAACCCTTTATTCGCTTGGGCTTTATCATGGATTTGATTAATGGTAATATCACCGTCACTGAGGCCCTCAGCCGGGCGCGTTTTCTGGGGATCAACACCCTACCCCGGATAGCCCTGTTGGTGGATATTGATAATTTCGCCGCCTTGTCCCGGGAGGGGACGGAAATCGACCGCCAGATTTTAAAGCAGCAGGTTAAAGAGGCCCTGGAAGGGGTCACGGCATCCTGGCCGGGCGCCCTGCTGGCCCCTGTTACCAGGGATGAATTCGTTATCCTTTTGCCCCTGGACCACCTGCCCGGCGGTGAAGCCGGGCGCCGGGCCGTCGTCGACCTGGGCGAGGCTATTTGCCGGCAGGTCCGCCGGGACACCAGGGCTACGGTAACGGTTGGTATTGGCCGGCCCGTGGCCAGGGTCACCGAACTGGCCGGCTCTTACGCTGAGGCGGTGGCGGCGGCGGAATTTCGCTTGCTCTATGGCGGCGACCAGATTATCCATGCCGACGACGTTATTGCCCGGTCCGTTACCAGCCAGTTTTTACCGGCATCCCAGGAGCAGGAATTAACCCAGGCCATCCGGATGGGTGTTAGCCAGGCTGCCTATGATCAGGTTAATAAAATTTTGATGCAGCTCTTCCTGGAACAGGAAAAGAGACCGGCGATATTGAAGATGAAACTCCTGGAACTGAGCGCCCTGGCAGCCCGGGCCGCCCTGGAGGGCGGTGCCGATGCCGAGGCGGTCTCCAGCCTTGCCCTGGCCGGTAGCGATGAATTTCTCACCCTGGATAACCTGGCCGAGATGCGGGAACGCATCCTGAAACGCCTGCTGGCCCTGGTGGGCCAGGTGGCGGAAATCAGGGAGCAGCGCAACTCCTCCCTTATCGAGCGGGCCGGTAAGTACATTGAGGCCAATTTCAGCCAGGATTTGACCCTGGAGGAGGTCGCCCAACAGGTCTACCTGAGCCCTTGCTATTTCAGCCGCCTTTTTAAACAGTTTAAAGGGTTAAACTTTATCGATTACCTGACCAGGGTGCGCCTCAAGGCGGCCAAGGAGCTGCTATTAAGCACTAATTTGCCGGTGGCGGAGATCGCCGCCCGGGTGGGTTACCACGACGCCCGCTACTTTGGCCAGGTCTTTAAAAAACAGGAAGGTTACACACCAAGTGTCTTCCGCAAAATTGGGGGTGCCAGCTATGGCAGAAGTGTTAGTTGATTTTCAGCCGGTGGGCCGGCGGGCCGAGGTGGAAACCGGTCAAACGATTCTGGCTGCCGCCCAGCAACTAGGATTGTCCCTGGGGTCTGGCGGGCTTACTGCTCCCTGCGGGGGCCGCGGTCTCTGCGGCCGCTGCCGGGTCCGGGTAGCCTCCGGGCCGGCCGGGGAGATAACGCCGGCAGAGCGGCGCTTCTTGTCACCGGCGCAACTGGAGCAGGGCTACCGCCTGGCCTGCCAGGCCACGGTCACCGGTCCCGTCAAGGTGGAGATTCCGCCGGAATCCATGCTCGGAGTTCAGAAACTTCAGGTCGAGGGACTGGAAGTGGAGGTTGTCCCCGAACCGCCGGTAAAAAGATATAACATATCTTTGAATAAGACTACTATTGAAAATCCCCACCCCATCTGGCAACAGGTGACCGGGGAGCTGGAGAACACCTATGGCCTGGAACGGCCCGGGGTGGACTTTGGCCTGGCCCGGGAGGGAGAACCCCTGGCGGCGGAGGGCCAGGGTGTGGTCACGGTACGCGGGTCCGAAGTGATCAATATTTACGCCGGCCGGCCGGCGCCGCCGGTGGGCCTGGCCGTCGACTTGGGCACCACCAAGGTCGCCGGATTTCTGATCAACCTGGAGACAGGAGCGACCCTGGCGGCCGATGGGATTATGAACCCCCAGATAGCTTACGGGGAAGACGTAATGGCCCGCCTGGGCTATGCCCTGGAGGGTGAAGAGGAGTACCGGCGTATCCAGGAAGTGGAGATTGAAGGTTTGAACCGCCTGGCCGCCACCCTGGCGGTAAAGGCCGGTGTGGCCCCGACGGATATTGAGGAAGCCGTCATTGTCGGCAATACGGCCATGCACCACCTGTTACTACATCTACCGGTAGCCCAGCTGGCCCGGGCACCCTATGTGCCGGCCCTGACTACGCCGGTGGAGGTCAAGGCGCGGAGCCTGGGCTTAAACTTTAACCCGGGGGCCTATGTTTACCTGCAGCCGGTAATCGCCGGTTTTGTCGGCGGCGACCATGTGGCCATGATCCTGGGCAGCCGGCTCGATGAGGCCCGCCAGGTCACCCTGGGCCTGGATATCGGCACCAATACGGAGATTGTCCTGAGCTACGGCGGCAAGATGCTCTCCTGTTCCTGCGCCTCGGGGCCGGCCTTTGAGGGCGCCCATATCGCCCAGGGGATGCGGGCCATCACCGGCGCCATCGCCGCTGTCCGCCTGAGCGACGATGGCCGGGAGGTTTATTGGGAGAGCATCGGCGGGGCACCTCCTTTAGGTATTTGCGGTTCGGGTATCCTGGATGCCGTGGCCGAGCTGTACCGTACCGGTGTCATTAACAAAAACGGCCGCATGGATCTCAAACACCCCCGGGTGCGGCGGCCGGTCGAGGGCGGGCCGCCGGAGTTTCTCCTGGTACCTGCCGAAGCTACCGGCATTGACGGCGACCTGGTGGTCACCCAGAAGGATGTCAGCGAGATCCAGCTGGCCAAGGCCGCCATCGCCAGCGGGACTTTGCTACTCCTGGAGGCGGCCGGGCTGACCGTGGCGGACTTGGAGGAAGTCGTGGTCGCCGGGGCCTTTGGCACTCATTTGCAACTGGAAAGCGCCGTTACCATCGGCATGTTCCCCAACCTGCCCCTGACGGCCTTTCACCAGGTAGGCAATGCCGCCGGCACCGGGGCGCGCCTATCCCTAATCTCCATGACGGAACGCCGCCGGTGCGAGAGTATTGCCAAGGAAGTCGGCTATATTGAACTCATGACTCAACCCTCCTTCCAGGATGTATATGTAAATTCGCTTTTGCTGCCGTAGAAACACAAAAAGAGGGACAGTGGCTACGCCAGTTTCACAATTTGAAGCAGTTAATAGCGAGCCGGGTCTTAGAGTCGAATGGAGGAAAAAGAACGTGACGCATATTGAAAGGGTACGGGTGGCCCTGGCCGGCGGCCGGCCCGACCGGGTACCCCGGGGGGAATTTGCTTTGGAACCGGGCCTGGTGGCCGCCCTGGTGAGACGGGAGAAAGCTGGGACCGCTGCCGGTGCCGGCGATTTAAGTTCTTCCTGGCGAACTGATGCAGCCTTCCCTGGGCATACCACCAGGCGGAATCCAGGTGCCAGCTTCCAGTCTGAGATTGCGGCCCGGGAGCTCCTGGGGATGGACCTCCTGGCCGTTACCCCGGCGGCGCCGGTGGCGGAACAGGGTTCCGACAGCTACCAGGATGCCTGGGGTTGCCGTTATACCAACCGGGGGAAATTAAAGGTATTCCTGGCCCCGGCTATCCCGGATATTGGGGCTGCCGCAGGTTATACCCTGCCGGACCCCGCCTCCTTCGACCTGCAGGCCATCCGCCGCTGGCGGGAGGAAACGGACTTTTTTGTCCTGGCCTTTGTCGACGGCCCCTTCCAGGGGACGGGGCGGTTATTTGACTTTACCGAATTTCTCCTGGCGGCAGCCGCCCGTGAGGGGGTCATTAAGGAGTTGGCGGCGGCCGTTGCCGACTTCAATCTAGAACTGGCGCGCCTCTGCCGGCAGGCCGGGGCCCACGGTATTATTATCGGCGACGATATTGCCTACGACCGGGGCACCTACATCCGGCCGGACCTCTGGCGGGAGCTCTTTTTACCCCTTTTGCGGTGTCAGGTGGAGGGGCTCAAAGAAATGGACCTGCCGGTCCTATATCACTCCGACGGCAATCTCCAGGCCGTTCTGCCCGACCTGGCCGGTTTGCCCCTGGACGGTCTCCAGGGCCTGGAGCCGGCCGCCGGCATGGATATAGGGGCCGTTAAAAGGGAGTATGGGGAGAAGTTGTGCCTAATGGGCAACTTCGACCTGGATCTCCTGGTTACCGGCAACCCGGATACTATAACCGCAGCCGTCCATAGCCTGCTGGACGTGGCGGCCCCCGGCGGGGGCTATATCTTCTCGACAGCCTGCGGTATTTTGCACGCCTCCCTGCCCCCGGAAAACGTCCTGGCCCTGTACCGGGCCGTAGATGAATATGGGAGATACCAGTAAGCCGCCCGAATCTCGGTCCTAAATTTTTGTTTACTCGTGATGCTATCGGGTTGGTACGAGCGGGCTGGCATCGCCTGGCTCGCTCCATGGATCTTGTAAAGTGGCCCCCCGTCCCGGAACGGGTCCCGCGTTGCGGTAAATGCCATTTATCCCTGTCTGGTGCGGGCTTAAACCCCGATATGAGGCTATATTGCGAGATAACTTCTACCGTTTTCAAATGTGAGAGTACTGCCTGGGCAATATGGGCGTAACCTTGAATTTACAGGCCTGACATTCAGTCAGGCCTTTTTTTGCTGTGGTACAAGGTCGGCTGGTTGCCAGAAATATCCTGGTATATCCCTGGCCGCCTGCCATACCATTAAATAGAATATGCTGAGTACCCGGGAAACGACGGCCGGAGAGGGGGGAAGTCATTGCTGCAAAGGTTCTTACGCTGGCAAATCATCCTGCCGGTAGTATTAATCGTGGTTCTGGGCGGTGGCGCCTGGGCCTATAACTATTACCTGCGGGAGGTCAAGGTCGACCCCCAGGAGCTTATCGTGCAGGCCCTGGACACTACCAACCAGGCCGGCAGCTACCGTTTTCACGTCGAGGCCAGCCTCCTGACGGGAGGTAATAAAGTCGCCTTGAGCAATTTGGATGGGGAAAAGGCCAGCGACGGCAGCCTCTATCTAAAAGGGCAGATGACGGGCCAGCCGGTGGAGATTTATCAAGTCAAGGAAACGACCTATTTTCGCGACCCATCCTCCAAGCGCTGGATGGTAACCCCGGGCAACAGCCCCCTGGACCAGGAAAAGTTTATGGCTGAAATTAATCCCATGTCTATCCTAAAGATCATGCAGGTCAACGACCTGCAGTACCTGGGCCGCCAGAAGAAGATCCCGGGCCGGCCCTACCTCCTGACCTGCAAGCCCCGGGTCAACAACCATTTTCTCAACAGTTACTGGCAGGATTTCAACTACCAGTTTCTGGTGGAACGGGGCAGTACCTATATCCGCCGCGTCTCTCTGGAAGCCAGTCACCGGGAACACCCCCAGGATAAACTGACCATGATCGTCGACTTTTACGACTTTAATAAGCGCATTAACATCAAACCGCCCCAGTAAGGGCGGTTTAAACATTATATTGGTATTGCTCAAAGTGATATATGGCATTCTATATCATTCATGTAACCATCACTTATATGACCTTATATTATCGATTTTCCCGGGCAATTATTTCTGTGGCTTTCTTTTTGCTGAACCGGCAGATATAGTCATTGCCTCGGCGGGGGGTTTCCCTAAAGACATCAACCTTTACCAGGCCCAGAAGGCCATCGATAACGCCCGGCGGGCGGTCAGGCCGGGCGGGATCCTCATCCTGGTGGCCGCATGCCCGGAGGGCCTTGGAGATGAGGCCTTTACCCGCTGGATTGCAGCGGCCCAAAAACCCGAGGATCTGATCGCACGTATTCATACTAACTTCGAGTTGGGCGGTCATAAAGCAGCAGCCATTGCCATGGTTTTAAAGGATATTCAGATCTATTTGGTATCTTCTTTACCAGAGCAGGTTGTGCAGCAAGTCTTTGTAGAGCCTTTTACCAGCTTGCCGGAAGCTTATAACCGAGCTTTGGGGGAAATAGGCCCCGAAGCGAAAGTATTGTTAATACCCCAGGCGGGTTCAGTACTGCCTGTCTAGGCCACCTAGTCAGTAATTATCGAACCTGGCTTGCCCAGTAAATAAAAAATAAAAAGCCGGTGGTTTTTAGGCCACCGGCAAGAGAGGGCTACTTTCTTAAGCCTGGGCAATATGGCGAAAGGGTAATACAGGCACATTAATTTGCTTAATTGGTTTGATATCCGAATCCAAGAGAACATCTATATCCTTGGAAGTCCTGGCGGAAATTAATTGTTCGCCGCAGTCTTTGCAAACCTGGGCCGGCACCCCTTCCACCACGATTAATCGGCCTTTATAACGAAAATCAAGCTGGGTTAGTTTTTCTTCTAGCGTTCCGCCGCATACCGGGCAAATACTTTGGTCGTTCTTCATGGCGTTTACTCCTTTCGCCTGACTTTGTAATCTATCCACTTCTTCTCATCCGGAAGGTAGAGGGTGATAATATCGCTTATGGGCGCCAAACTGCAAACTACATGTAACGGCAGGCCGGAAAGTGTACGACCGTAAATAAGACAGCTTGGAAAAGGCTTATCGTCGGGATATTCTTCGATTATTTCGCCATTCAGGATTGCGGCTTCCATATCGTTTGTAGTAATGCCCCGTTCCTTGGAACGAATTGCAGCGTGAACCGTTAAACGATATTGCCCTTCCCGTATCCTCTTTCGTATTTGCCCTATTTCCAAGGTTTTAGCCTCACAGTTCAAAACTATAGTACCATGCGGTAGAGGAAAACACAATCTATGAAATTCCCCGTGAAAAAGCCCAGAGATAAAAATCCCAGTAGCATTTCCGCCAGGAGTGGCCGGTGCGCCTCTTTACCGCTACCGGCGCATCTACGCCCGTAAGGAAGCTGTGGCTTCCTCGTCGACGGCGTTACCGTTAATGACCACGCCGTACTCCTCCTGGCCCTTGGCGGCCGAAATAATGCCGCACCCCCGGCCGGACCGGAGAAGAGCCCCTTGATCCCAAAGGAACTGGCCGCGCGGCTATCGGTCAGGCCGCCGTTATTCTGCATTAGCCATACTCGACCCTTCATGCCTTCCCCGGCGAAAAAGGCTTGGAGCTCCTCCAGGTGGTCGGCCAGGAGGGGGCTTAAAGCGGCGTTTAAAACCGTGGTCGAGGTTCGTTCATACTCCCCCAGGCGGGGGGATACCTCGGAAGAGAGGGAGATGAATACCCCCGGCAGGCGGCGGCGGAGGTAAGCGCCTACCTCCTGTTCGTGGGCGGGATTTTTAAAAGCAAAAAGCAGGCATACCGCCACGGCCGCGACGCCTTACGCCTCCAGCTGGGCGGCAATGGCGGCCAGTTGCTCCCGGTCTAGTGGGAGTAGCGGGACGCCCCGGTAATCCATCCTCTCCCGGAGGCCGAAGCGCAGCCGTCGCGGTACCAGGACCGGCGGTACCGGAGCCCGGAAATCCCATTGGTTCTTTCTCCGGGAGCGCCTGATTTCCAGGGCATCCCGGAAACCGGCAGTGGTGATGAGGGCCGTCTTCACCCCCTTTTTCTCGATCAGGGCGTTAAGGGCCACGGTGAGGATCATCACCCGGGGGGCCATGGCGATATAGGTGGCCAGGGCGCAGCGCTGCAGTTCGCCCCCGGAGAGGGTGATGGGGCTCCTGGTTGCCAGGTGCCGGCCGCCGACGAAGGTGAGGGCACCATCGACCCGGGCACGGATCTCCTCCCTTTCCAGGCCCAGGTTGCCGGCCCCGAAGGCCACGTCTTCAGCAACGCTGAGGTGAAAGAGCTGGTTCTGGGGTTCCTGGTCGACATAGGCCATAAAGGTGGCTATGGCCGGCAGGGTCAAGGAGGCCAGCTCGCGGCTCTTGACTCTTACCTCGCCCACCAACCGGCCGGGGAAAAAATGGGGTATCGCCCCTGCCAGGCAGCGGGCCAGGGTGGACTTACCCGCCCCGGATACCCCGGTGATGACGACAAACTCCCCCTCCTGGATGTGCAGGTCGATATCTTTAAGGACGGTTGCGCTGCCGGGGTAAGAAAAAGACTTAATTGTTGCTCGGATCACGCGCCTTCACCCCCGAAAACAAAAATCCCCACCCAATTAATGGGTGGGGATTTTACCATCATCCGCCACAACAGGTCCACGCCGGGGCAGGTCTCCTGGCTCCCGGATCACCGGAACTCCTGCACCTTCCCCCGCAGGGTGGTCTTGGCAGGCTCCTCCCCGGACACAGTGGCGGGTCCGCTCAGGATTGACACCTGATTCCCTATTCTCCCGCTTAGGCAGCGGGCACCTCCGACGCTTCATAAGGTTTCTTGTTACTAAAAATATACGACGCCCGGTCGAAAATTCCTGCCAGGAGCTTAAAAAAACCGCCAGATCCACCGTATCTTAGAGGGAGTAAATAGTCGGCAGGAGTTCTTTTAGAAGCCGATCAAGGCAGGTAAGGCGCCAACATATCTTAACCGGGAGGGTTTTCCAACCCCGGATAACCCGGATGCTTGGGCAATTAACCTGGCAAAAGTGAAGTGGCAGGGGCTTTTTTAGCCGCGGGCAGCAGCCTTTTTCTCCTGATAACAGGTTTGAAGCAGGGTCGTCACCGGTCCGGGGTGGCCATCACCAACGGGACGGCCGTCTACCTGCGTCAGGGGGAGGATTTCCATCAGGCTGTTGGTCAGGAAGGCTTCCCTTGCTGTAGCGAGCGCCTCCGGTGGTAAAGGTTCTTCTTTTACCATCAGGCCCAGGCCGGTAGCTATTTTCAGGACCCGGGCACGGGCCAGGCCGGGGAGGGGGCCGCTGGCCGGATCGGGGGTATAGAGGGCATCATCAGAAACAATAAAAAGATTGCTGCGGCTGCCTTCGGCCAGGTAACCATCCAGGTTCAGGAGCAGGGCCTCGCGGGCTCCCCTGGACCGGGCCTCGGCCAGGGCCAGGAGGTTTTCCAGATAGTTCATGGTCTTCAATCCGGCCAGGGGGGAACGCTGGTTGCGAGGTATGCTCACAATGGCTGCCGGGCAGCCTCGATGGTACTCCTGAGGGGTATAGGGCAGGCCGTCATTTACCGCCAGGAGCAGGTTAAAACCCTCCCGGCCCTGGAAAAAATTAAGACGGGCGCGGCCGATAGTTACGCCTCTTCTAGCGATGGCCTCCTGGAAGGGGATATTGATAGTCTCCTTTGCAGGTGGTGGCCAGCCCAGGTGCAAAGCACTGTTGGTAAGGCGCTCCAGGTGTTCGTCAAGAAACAGGGGCTGACGATTCTCAATGCGGATGGTCTCAAAGAGCCCGGCTCCGTACAAGAAGCCGGGAGCATCCGGGTCGATGCCGGTTGTGGTGGGGGGATACAAGGAGCCATTTAAATAGACAACCGATCCTGTCATTTTATTCTTTTCCTCCATGTAAAGCCGCATAAAGCCGCGATCAAGCCGCGGGCTTTGTCTAGAGTCTCCTGGTATTCAAGCAGGGGTTGGGAGTCGGCCGTCACGGCGCCGCCGACCTGGAAATAGGCCTGGTCACTGGCTAGAAGCAAGGTCCGGATGACAATATTCCAGTCGGCTTCCCCGTCGAACCCCAGGTAGCCGATGGCCCCGGTGTATACGCTGCGCCGTACAGGCTCTAGTTCTTCGATGATTTCCATGGAACGTACCTTGGGGGCACCGGTGATAGAACCGCCGGGAAAGGTGGCCCGCCAGAGGTCCACCATATCCCTTCCCGGTTCCAGGACGCCGGTGACGGTACTTACCAGGTGAAAAACCGTGGCATATTCTTCCAGAACAAAAAGCTCCGGTACCTGCACCGAGCCAACCCGGCAGACCCGACCCAGGTCGTTCCTTTCCAGGTCGATGATCATTACCAGTTCGGCCCGGTCCTTAGCGCTCTGCCATAACTCCTGTCGCAAGGATTGATCCTCTTCCGGGTTTTCACCCCGGCGCCGGGTGCCTTTGATGGGCCGGGTTTCTACCTTCCCCTGGCTTACCCGCAAAAATCTTTCTGGCGACGCACTGGCAATGACCCCTTCTTTTAAAGGGAGGTAGGCGGCGAAGGGCGCCGGGTTGACTCGCCGCAGGCGGTGGTATAGCTCCCAGGGCTCCATCGTCAGGGGCGCCTGCAGGCGCTGGGATAAGTTAACTTCAAAAATATCCCCGGCGGCGATATACTCCCTGGCCCTGGCGACGGCCTGGCAGTAAGCTTCCCGGGTAAACAGGGAGGTAATGCCCGGCCTTTCATCGTTAGGACCGGCCGGAGGCTGCGGGGACCGGATGCTTGCCAGGCGTGGGGCGAGTTCTTTGATTCTGGCCAGGGCCTTTTTTTCCGCTGCCGGGCCGGTTTCCGGGAAACCGTTGGCAGCCAGATAAACCTTTTCTTCCTGGTGGTCGATGGCGACGATGGTATCATAGAAAGCTAGGTAGCCCTCCGGGAAGGGCAGATCAGCGGTGGCCCAAGCAGGTATCTTTTCTATATAACGGCCCAGGTCATAAGCCAGGTAACCAACGGCACCCCCGGTAAAAGGGATGGGTTGTTCCTGCCGCGGTAAGCGGTATTGGGCCAGGAGGGAGCGGATAACCTCCCAGGGGTGGCCGGTAATCGTTTTGGTTAAGCCACCGGGGCGGAAGAGGAGAGCCTGATGGCCCCAGGTTTTAAGGACCAGGAAGGGGTCGCCGCCCAGGAAGGAGTAGCGACCCAAACGGGAGTGCCGGAGGGCGCTCTCCAGCAGGAAGCTGTTTTCCCGGCCACTGGTCAAGGTGATATAAAGGGCTTCTGGATCGGCGGGGGCCTTGATTTCAGTGACGATGGGCAGCAATTTTTACGCCTCCAGCAAGTTGGGCAAGAGTTTTGTAGTGTGCCGATTAGTATATAACATAGATGTCGCAGCAGGACAAGAGGGAGAGGTGCTGACACATACCTTGCAGGCACGGTACTGCCTGTCTCGCGAGCGAGATCCTGGGCTTTAGAAAAAATCGCGGTAATGCTCCATCCACCAGGAGGCGTATGCTGCATCCGGGTCTTCTTTTTCCAGGTTAAGGCCGGACGCCAGGGGGGAATTGCGCCCGGGAAGTTGGTGGCGCAGGAGGTAGTTATACGCCTCGGTGATCAGCATGAATTTCTCACTGCTCGCATCCGCATCCCGGTTGCAATCGGGGTGGTACCGCCTGGCCAGGCGGCGGTAAGCCTTTTTGATGGCCATAATGTCGGCCCCGGCCTCCACCCCTAGGATCTGGCGCGCCCTATCCTCCAGGGTCGTGTTTCTAACGGTCATTCTGGCTGCCCCTTCCGTCCGGTAAAACCGCTTCCCCAGGCAGGATTTTCAGGTTATATAGCGAAGATAACAAGGTTATGGTAAACTGTCAAGCGGTATATTATATAAAGCAGGCATGCCGGGGGAGGAACTTAGTTTGCGGAAAGATATTGCCGAAGTTTTAGTCAGCGCCGCCGCTATTCAGCAGAGGGTCAAGGAAATGGGCGCGGCCATCAGCCGTGATTATGCGGGAAAAGACCTGCTGGTGGTTGGTATCCTGAAAGGGGCGATTATTTTTCTAGCCGACTTGGTGCGGGAGATTACGATTCCCCTGCAGCTGGATTTCATGGCCGTTTCCAGCTACGGCGCCGGCACCAGCACCTCGGGGGCAGTGCGAATCCTGAAGGATCTGGAGGTGCCGGTGGAGGATAAACACCTGTTGATCGTTGAAGATATTGTTGACACCGGTCTGACCCTGAAGTATTTACTGGAAAACTTGAAGGCCCGCCAACCCCTTAGCATCAAGGCCTGTACCATCCTGGACAAACCGGAACGGCGGCTGGTAGATGTTCATGTTGACTACAGCGGCTTCTGCATCCCGGATTACTTTGTTGTTGGTTACGGGTTGGATTATGCCCAGAAGTACCGCCACCTGCCGGATATCTGCGTCTTAAAACCGGAGGTTTATAACCGAAAGTAGGGGCCGGCATCAGGGTAAAGATTGGCGGTTGCCTTGAGGCAAGAAAATTAGAGCATACGTTCGCTTGATAAGATGCAGGGCCATTAAGACCCATTAAAATTAACTGGTGAGGTTAGCATAGATGACCGAAGGAAACAAACAGCTAGCGGAAATAGTACTGGTACTGGATTTTGGCGGCCAGTACAACCAGCTCATCGCCCGGCGTGTCCGCGAGGCCGGCGTTTACTCGGAGATGATTCCGTTTAATACCACCCTGGAAGAGATTTTAGCCCGGAAACCCCAGGGAATTATCTTTTCCGGCGGCCCGGCCAGTGTCTACAGCCCCGGCGCGCCCCGCATCGATCAGGCCCTTTATACCAGCGGTATTCCCATCTTGGGCATCTGTTATGGCATGCAGCTCATGGCCCACGACCTGGGAGGCAGGGTGGAAGCCGCCGCCGGGAGGGAGTACGGCAAGACGGAGCTGGAAGTAGAGAGCGCGGACGTTCTCTTTGCCGGTCTGCCCCGTACCATGCCGTGCTGGATGAGCCACGGCGACTATATTAGCGCCCCGCCGCCGGGTTTCAAGGTGACGGCTCGCTCGACCCATACCCCGGTGGCGGCCATGAGCAACCCGGAACGCCGCCTGTACGGCGTCCAGTTTCACCCGGAGGTCAAGCATACGCCCCGGGGCCAGGAGATTCTACGCCACTTCCTCTTCCAGATCTGCGGCTGCCGCGGCGACTGGTCAGTTAGTTCTTTTATTGAAGACCAGGTGGCGGCCATTCGTCGGCAGGTAGGTAATAGCCGGGTGCTATGCGCCCTGAGCGGCGGGGTGGACTCCTCCGTCGCCGCCGCCCTGGTCCACCGGGCCGTAGGCCCGGCCCTGACCTGTGTCTTTGTCAACCACGGCCTCCTGCGCCAGGGGGAGGCCGAACAGGTGCAGCAGACCTTTGGCCAGACTATGCAAATGAACCTGGTTTACGTTGACGCCACGGAGCGCTTTCTGTCCAAACTGGCCGGGGTAGTAGACCCGGAAGGGAAACGTAAGATCATCGGCCGCGAGTTTATCCGCGTCTTTGAGGAGGAAGCCCGGAAGTTGGGTAAGGTGGACTTTCTGGTCCAGGGCACCCTCTACCCGGATGTCATTGAGAGCGGCACGGCAACGGCGGCGGTTATCAAGAGCCACCATAACGTCGGCGGTCTGCCGGAGGATATGGAACTAAAGCTCCTGGAACCCCTGCGCCTTTTATTTAAGGACGAAGTGCGCCGGGTAGGGGAGGAACTGGGCCTGCCGGAGGAGATCGTCTGGCGCCAGCCCTTCCCAGGTCCCGGCCTTGCCATTCGCATCCTGGGGGAGGTTACCCCGGAGAAGCTGGCCATCCTGCGCCAGGCCGACGCCATTGTCACCGGGGAGATCCGGCGCGCCGGCCTCTACCGGGAGATCTGGCAGTCCTTCGCCGTGCTGCCGTCCATGAAGAGTGTCGGGGTCATGGGGGATGAGCGCACCTACGCCTATCCCGTCGTCCTGCGGGCGGTGACCAGTGACGACGCCATGACGGCCGACTGGGCGCGGCTGCCTTATGACCTGCTGGAACGTATCTCCTCCCGCATCGTCAATGAGGTCCGCCATGTCAACCGGGTCGTCTACGACATCACCTCCAAACCCCCGGCAACCATCGAGTGGGAGTAGGCAACATTATTGCAAAGACATTGCGAAAGCAGTTATACTTTATAGTGAGGGTTTAACAGGAGGTGTTTTTTATGTTAAGTAATTATACGGCGAGATATATAAAAATTGGCTCCGGCTATTTAGGGCAACTGGTTGAGTGGCCAGAAGTAGTAACAGAAGGGAAAACCCTGGAAGAATACGGGGAGATGCTAAAAGATGCGTTGAAGGAGATGTTTTTGGCCTATCACCAGCAAAACAAGGAGATTCCTTCAGGAGGCGCATTATTGGAGCAAGTACCAGTGGAGGTTTAGTGGTGTCTTCGCCGACTTAGAAAAAGTTTATGAGGGAAAGGGGCGATAATAGTGGTAAAGCGCCGCTTCACCGTAATTATCGAAAAAGACGAGGATGGTAAATACATCGCTATAGTACCTGCTTTACCTGGTTGTCACACTCAGGCCGATAACCTCAATGATCTTGACACCAGGATTCAGGAAGCAATTAAATTATGCCTGGGGGTACAGGGAGCAAAAGAAACTGTACCCGAAACCTTTGTCGGTGTTCATGAAATCGAGGTAGCCCTATGACCAGGTTAGCCATTATTTCTCCGGCGGACATGGAGCGTATATTAAAATATTTAGGCTTCAAGCGCCGGAGCCAGGTAGGGAGCCATGTCTTTTTTGAACACTATGATGGGAGATGTACGGTTGTGCCTTTTCATCCAGGTGAAGATCTTGGAAGGGGTCTAATCCGTAAAATATTGCGTGATATAAAAATCGATCCTGATGAATATGAGAGGTTACGACAAACAGTCTTGTAAACCATATTTCCCCTTTTTTGGGCGTGTAATACTTGAGGATGTATTTCGATCCCTGTCTTCAATCAGTGGAAATAAAAGACCTCTTAACCTGGAAAATAAGGATAAGAGGTCTAGCAAAAGCCCTGGTTACGCGGGGCACCACCTGCAGCAATCAACAAGGGATGGCGGCGTTCAGCCGCCTTTTAATTTAGGCTACCTCACCCGCCGGGCGCCAACGTAGCGCGGCCCCCAGTAATAAGGATCGTTGATGCTGTCAATGGACACGCCGCTATTGGTGGCGCTGATAAAATTGCCATCTCCGACATAAATGCCCACATGGCTGATACCCCGGGCATAGGTGTGGAAAAAGACCAGATCGCCCGGCATAAGTTCATCTTTATCCACATGGGTGCCCAAGGAGGCCTGGTCGCTAGCCGAATGGGGCAGATCAATACCTACACGGTCAAAGACGTACAGGGTAAATCCGGAACAATCAAAACCCTTAGGGCTCGTCCCACCCCAACGGTAAGGAGTTCCTTCATACTGGCGGGCAATAGCGGCGATCCGGGCGCCCACGGTAGAGGGAGCGACGCTTTCGCTACGAGATGCCGGGGTGGGTTCATAACTGGTGGCGGGTGGGTTGTCGCCGGTGGGGATCTCCAGGGTTTGTCCAACAAGAATTAGCGAGGAATCCAAGTTGTTGGCGGCTTGAATCTGTTCTACCGTTACACCATAGCGCCGTGATAAAGCCCAGAGGGTGTCCCCCCTCTGCACTTCGTATGGTTGGGCCAGGGCTACCCCGGCGGCCACTAAAGTAAAGGCCCCGGCCAGGGTGGCGGTCAGACAATACTTCGACCACTTCTTCAATTAGCTAAGACCTCACTCTCGCACACCTACGAGGTTAGTTGTCGGGTTCGGACCGAGAGTTAGCCCGGAGTCAGGGACTTTTTTACCCCTGCTCTTCACCCCAAAAATATCCCCCGTTTCCCGTCTTTACGGGAATTCGGTGCAAAAATATGACTTTTTAATTATACCGTCGAAAAAGGGAACAGTAAAATGCCATTATACTAGCTCTGGCGCCATAACCTGGCAGGAAGTAAAATATTCTTTCCTTAAGGAGCTTTTTCTTATGAATTCATACCAGTTATACCGGGAAGAATGGGATATGCTTTTTGCCTATCAATTAACGTTTTGGCGAAGAAAGAGTGTGCATGAAGACCACAGGTTTTTCCGCTAGAGCGAAGAAAGTATATTTAGTCCATAATCAGAAAACGGTGTGGGAGGGAGGAGGCTTGAAAACACCGGAATGGACACTAAACCTTAAAAGCGAGGTGGAACTTTATGAACAAAAATGCTCCGGCAGCTGCCGGCTGGTGGCGTTACCGTTATCTGGTTGCAGCCATATTGTTTTTCGGCTACAGCATCCAGTACCTGGACCGGGTAAAAACAACGGTTTTGGTGCCCTTGATCAGTGAAAGCCTCCACCTGACCCATGGTGATGTTGGCAATGCCATGTTCTTATTGATGGTTTTTTACGGTCCGACCCAGGTTCTATCCGGTTTCCTTTGCGACCGCTTTGGTCCCAAAAAAGTACTGGTGTTTTCATTATTTACCTGGAGCCTCTTTACTATTTACATGGCTTTTATGCAGAATGTCACTGAATGGTATATCCGTAATGCTTTATTTGGTATTTTAGTTGGCACCGAGTTTGTACCGAGTGCCCGCCTAATCGCCCGCTGGTTCCCGAAAAGGGAGCGGGCCCAGGCCCAGGGGATCCTTTCCTGGTCCTGGATTGTTACCCCGGCGTGGGCACCTTTGCTGGCAACTTTTCTGGCTGCCTACTTTAACGACTGGCGTCCGGTTTTTATCTGGCTGGGTCTTTTCGGTCTGGTACCACTGATAATCGTATTGTTTTTTATTTATGACCGGCCTGAACAGATGCGTCGTTTAAGTGATGCTGAGGTTAAGGAGAGTTACGCCGATGAACTTGAGAGCGGTATATTGCAGGAAGGGGCCCTTAGCCGGGAGAACCTGGCCCAGCAGGCTAAAAAGGCTGAGATTCCCCTGCGAGATGTATTACTGAATAAGAGTTTTATAGCTGTGGTGATCTCTTACCTGGCCTGCCAGATGACCTTCTGGGGGGTAGTTACCTGGTCGCCCAGTTATTTAAGTGAAGTATTTAAGTTTAGCCTGACGAAGATGGGTGCCTGGGCCTCTATCTACTTTGCCGCCGGAATAATCGGTGCTTTCCTGAGTTCCAGGATTTCGGACAAGGTATTCAGTGGTCGTCGCCGCCCAATGATTATCCTCTCCTTTATCGGCACCATCCCCTTTATTCTTCTTCTGGCCACGGTGCGACCGGGGATCAGCAATATGGCCTTGGTACTCATCCTAGCCGGTGCCGGTTTCTTTGCCAATATGATCTGGGGTCCAATCCTTGCCTGGCCGGCCGATGTTTTCAGTCCAGAGATGTATGGCCGCGCCCTCGGTTTTGTGACTGGCATCGCCTACTTTGGAGCTGCCTTTGCTCCGCTCATTATGAGCCGCCTTATTATGAAAACGGCAGCCGGTGTTTCCTACACCTACGCCTGGGTGTTTATTGCCTTTTGCGCGGTACTGGGTTTGATTGCTTCATCATTAGTCAGCGATAGACATGAGACCACATTTCATAATCAGGCTATTACTGAATAACTACCGAGGTGACATCCATTGTCCGTCATGACTCCCAAAGAACGTGTCCTCCGTGCTTTAAACCAGCAATGGGTCGACCGTATCCCCGTGGGCAATCCAGTATCGGTAGCTACTGTAGAATCCATGGCGGCCTGCGGCGCCTATTTCCCCGCCGTCCACCTGGACGCAGAGAAAATGGCCACCCTGGCCGCCACCGGCCACGAGATCCTGGGGTTCGACACCATCGCCCCCTACTTCAGTGTCCAGCAGGAGGCGGCGGCCTTCGGCCTCAAGATGAATTGGGGTGAAATTGACTCCATGCCCGATGTCCTGGAGAACCCCTATGAGGATCCTGGGGCGATCACGATCCCGGATGATTTCCTGGAGCGCCCCTCTATCCGGACCGTGCTGGATGCCCTGCGCATCCTGAAAAAGGAGTACGGCGACCACGTCTGCCTGGTGGGCAAGATAATGGGCCCCTGGACACTGTCCTACCACCTGCACGGCACCCAGAACTTCCTCATCAAAACCATCCTGGAACCGGACAAGGTGCGCGGTTTCCTGGATAAGCTTAAAGGCCTTAGCGTTATGTTCGCCAACGCCCAGTTCGCCGCCGGCGCCGATGTGGTCACGGTGGCCGACCACGCTACCGGCGACCTGGTGAGCGGCACCTGCTACCGTGACTTCCTCCTGCCGGTGCACCAGGAGATGACGGGGCAGATCAAAGGCCCTACTATCCTGCATATCTGCGGCAACACCACCGACCGCCTGGATTATATCGCCCGGGCCGGCTTCAACTGTTTCCACTTCGATTCCAAGGTCAACCCCCGAACGGCCCACAAAATTATCAATGGCCGTATCGCTCTGACTGGCAGTATCAACAACCCGGTGACCCTGTTTAACGGCACCCCGGACGATGTCCGCCGGGAGGTCTGGGCCAACTGCGAGGCCGGTATTGAAATTATTTCCCCGGAGTGCGCCGTGCCCTTACGGACACCTAACGCGAATCTGAAGGCGATCGTGGCGGCGGTGGAGGAATACTGCCGCACCCATTAAAATGGGCCTTAAAACGGGTGCAACAAAGATTGGCAAACCCCCAGGATGGCTATCCGGGTGCCAGTGATTAATACTGCGAAAATCTGTCACCATTCTGGCGGGCCCCCGGAAGAGAAGCCGGGGGCCTGTTTATAGAAAAGAGCAGGAGTAAAGAAAGGTTATCGCGAATTTTTTGTCTGACGGTAGAGGCGTTTATAGTTGTTGGGAGTTAACTTTTACTTTATTAGACAATGGTCCAAAAAGCGGAGGGGAAGCGGAGAGGAAGGGGGGTAGAGCCCAATATGCTGCACCAGGACTTAATTCAGCCCCTGCTGGACCGTGCGGCGGCCTTCGGTCCGGGGGTTATAGAGGTTATCAACCTTGAGGGGGTAATCGTTGCCAGCTCTGATCCGTCGCGGGTAAACTTAACCCGGCCGGAGGTACAGGAGTTAACCGTTGCCGGGGTCGCGTTGCCCTCGGCCCCAGTGCCCGCTGCCGAATTCCATACCGCCCGGCAACATCCGCAACTGGAGGATAATGGTGGCCAGATAGCCCCCTTCCTCCCCATAACCGTTAGCGATGAACTTACCGCCTGGTTGGGCTGGCAGGGGGTGCTGTCCCGGGAAACCCTGGCTTTATTGCAGGCCGCCCTCGTAGGGGTGTTGACGGCAGCCCGGCGCCGGGACGAGCAACACTTCGCCGCCCGGGAAGAGGAGGCCCTTTTAAATGCTCTTCTGGACCGGGAAGCCGCAGCCAGGGAGGAGGAATTAAAGTTACGGGCTCTGAATGCCGGGTATGATCTCAACCTGCCCCGGGCCGTTATCGTCCTACGACTGGAACCCAAAGAGAACAGCTACTTTAATATTAACCTGCACCTGGGTTATGACGTTACCCGGGAACAGTTAAAAGGTGAAATCTGGGATCAGATCAAGGGCGATCTTTATCTAACAGCTCAGGACCTTATTGCTTTCCATGGTGAGGAGCACCTGGTGATTTGCAAGGCTTTTCTAAATATGGAGAACCCCGGCCGCCTTTACCAGGCCCTGGATGTGATGGGCAAGCACCTATATGAACTGATAAAGGATAACCACCTCTTTGCCGTCCAGGCGGCTTATGGGAGTATTGTTGCCGAGGTTGCCGGCTTGCGGCAATCCTACTTGGAGGCGGTGGAGTTAATCTCCCTTGGTCGGTCCTGCGGCAAGATGTATGGCTTTATCGATGCCGAGGCTATTCTTTTTGAAGCCTTGGTGTGCGCCTTGCCGGGGCGTCTGACCAGCAGGTACCTGGAACCACTATTTCAGCGGATCGAAACAGCCGGAGAAGAGGGTATCCAGTTGTTGGACACGATCGAGGTTTATATTGATAATAACATGAACATCAAGCAAACGGCCGATAAGCTGTACCTGCACCGCAACACCGTCACCAACCGCCTGGAGAGATTGAAACAACTGACGGGCCTGGATCCCGATAGCGGCTTCTGCGCCCTTTTCTGGCTGAAGATGCTGGCCATTTACCGGCGCCTGGCCGCGTTACAGCGGCGAAATGATCCTGTGCCTTCAGGCCTGGACCGGGGATAGCAGCTGGACGCGGGAGGGGAGGAATGGCCCGTCTCCGGCGGGGTTTGCGGTAGCGGCAAACTTAGCGCAGCCATAGTGAGACGGTCGTGAGGGGGAGGGGGGTGATAAGTCATGGCGGCCAGGGAACAAATGACGGGCTGCGAGCGAGTAATAGGGGCTTTAAAGGGAGGGGAAGTCGATCGCTTACCCCTGATAACGCCGACTTCGGTGGCGACGGTGGAAAGCATGGCGGCCACCGGCGCTTATTTCCCGGAAGCCCATACCGACCCGCATAAGATGGCCGCCCTGGCTGCCGCCGGCCATGAACTCCTGGGTTTTGATACCACGGCCCCCTACTTCAGTATCCTGCTGGAAGCGGCCGCTCTGGGGTGTGACGTGGACTGGAATCCGGCGGATGCCATGCCGGCTGTTAAAAAGAACCCCCTGGAGAGATGGGACGATTGGCGACCGCCGAGTAATTTCCTGGACCGGCAACCGGTTAAAGCCCTGCTGAAAGCTATCCGCCTGTTAAAAGACCGCTACGGCAACCGAATAGCTGTGGTAGGTAAAGTCATTGGTCCCTGGACCCTGGCCTACCACCTCTGCGGGGTGCAGAATTTCCTCCTGGGGCTGGTCCTGGAACCGGATTCCGTGCGCGAACTCCTGGACCGGTTACTGGCGGTACCCCTGCAGCTGGCTGCGGCGGAGCTGGGGGCCGGGGCCGACGTCCTCACCTGGGCTGACCACGCCACCAGTGACCTGGTCAGCGCCGCAGCCTACCGGGAGTTTCTTTTGCCCCGGCACCAGCAGGCCATGGAACAGTGGCCGGCGGAAATTCCCGTCATCCTGCACACCTGCGGCCGGGCTACCGATCGGCTGGGTTACTTCACCCAGACTGGATTTACGGCCTTTCATTTCGATTCCCGCAACCCGCCGGGAGAACTCCTCAATCTGGCCAATGGGAAGTTGACCCTGGTGGGCGGCCTTAACAACCCCCAGACCCTCCTCAACAGTAGAGTCGATGAAGTAAGGACCGCCGTCGAAGAGTTGCTCCGGGCCGGCGTCCACCTGGTAGCGCCGGAGTGCGCCGTACCCCTGCGGACGCCGAACCGGAACCTGCAGGCGGTCGTTCGGGCGGTGCGTGACTTCAACCGCCGGCAGCGCGAACACGGGGAAAAGTAGCATTGCTCCTTCTCGAAAGGTATGCTAAAATGTATTTAATTTGCTAGGCCTCCATAATTTTTATGGTGTGTGATGACAATCTATGGAAGATGGCAATAATTCTACGGCAGGGCTTATCCTCAACTTTCAAACCCGGGACCGCAAAGAGAGGCCGGGCCTCTTTTTTATTATTTCCGGGCCTTCCGGAGTCGGGAAGAACACCCTGCTCCATTTTGCCCTGGAGCGGGTGAGAGGTATCTATTACCTGCCCTCCATTACCACCCGTCCGGTACGGCCGGGGGAGACCCAGGGTGCACCCTATTTTTTTGTCAGCAAAGATGATTTTGAGGCCATGATTGCCGCCGGCGCCTTCCTGGAATGGAAACAGATCTACTCGGGGGATTACTACGGCACCCACCTGCCGACCATCCTCTACGCCCTGGAGAAGGGTTATGACCTCACCACCGATATGGATGTCCTGGGATGCGCCGAAGTTATGAAGCGCTTCCCGGATAATGTAGTACCGGTTTTTATCGCCCCACCCAACCTGGAGGAATTGCGCCACCGGCTGGCCGGGAGGGAAAAGGATCCCGGCGTCATTGCCCGAAGGCTGGAACGGGTGACTATGGAAATGGGCTACGTTGACAGGTACCGGCATGTGATCATCAACGATGACCTGGAACGGGCCGGGGGCGAACTGGTCCAGATCCTGACTGAGTATTCCCAGAAGGGTTCGGGGAAATTGAAATAGCATTATTTGTTATGGCGCTATCACCTGTTGCATTTCCCACATGCGGTGGTAAAGGCCATCCTGCTGGAGAAGTTCTTCATGCCGGCCTCGTTGAATGACCCGGCCCTTGTCCAGGACCAGGATTTCGTCCATAGCCTCCAGGCTCGCCAGGTGGTGGGTAATGACCAGGGTGGTCCGGCCGACCATAATCTGGTGGATGGTCCGCAACAATCCTTGCTCCGACAGGGCATCTAAACCGCTGGTAGCTTCATCCAGGATCAGGATGGGGGCATTTTTCAGGAGGGCCCGGGCCAGGGCCAGGCGCTGGCGCTGGCCGCCGGAGAGTTTTAAGCCATCTTCACCAATGCAGGTATCAAGACCCTGGGGTAGGCTGTGGATAAAGTTTTCCAGGTCGGTGGCGCGCAGGACCGACCATAGTTCCGTCGTACCGGCCTCCGGCCGGGCCAGGAGCAGGTTTTCCTCCAGGGAGGCGTTAAAAAGATGGACAGGCTGGCTGACTACTGCCAGCAAGCGCCGCAGGTCTTCAACCGGATAATCTTTGAGCTCGCGCCCACCCAGACGGATGAAACCCGCCTCATAGTCCCAGAAGCGAAGGAGGAGGTTAACCAGGGTAGTCTTTCCGGCGCCGCTGGGGCCGACCAGGGCCAGTCGGCCACCTGCGGGCAGGGTGAAGTTGATACCGTCCAGGGCCGGGGGTTCATCGGAGCTGTAACGAAAACGCAATCCCCGGACCTGCAGGTGATAGTCAATCGAACGGGAGGTACAGGCAGAGCATACTCCAGGTGTCCGGCCGGTATAATACCGGCCGGCAGTCTCCCGGGTCGTATCTAACCCCTGGCCACTACCACCCTGTAGAGCCATTTCAGGGCCGGTTGTCCCTCCGCTATTATAGGATCGGCGGCTGGGTCGGGTCTGACGGGCCAGGGGAAGGACCTTGCAGGTACTATCTAATCCTTGGTTAGATGACCCGGGGCCGGCCGGGTTCTGCCGGCTGAGGGGTATGGGGCCGGCGGCGTACCCCCGTTCCGGGGTTGAGGTAGCGATAATGGCCAGGAGACGCCGGGTTGCCCCCAGGCTGGCTTGAAGGTGTTCTTTGATGGCCGGCAGAGATGCAATGGCTTCAAAACTTGCTGCTGCTGCCATGGTGAGCATGGCCAGGTAGACGCCATCCAGCTTACCCGCGGTTACTAGGGGGACGGCTAGCACTAGCACCAGCCAGAGGGACAGGTCTCCGGCCAGGCCGGTCAGAGCCAATGCCAAGCCGTCGCGGCTGGCGCTTTTCTCCTGGTGACGCTGCAACTCCCGGCCCAGGGTGTTGAGGCGATGCACCTGTTCTTGCTCCCGGCCACAGGCCAGGATTTCGGTCATGCCCTGCACGGTATCCACCAGAGTGGCGTTAAGGGTAGCCCGTACCTCCTCTTGGCGCCGGTCCGGGTTTCTGGCCGCTCCCAGGACCAGGGGCACGACTACTCCGGCAGCCAGGAAACAGGCCAGCCAGGCCAGGGCCAGGCTAATACTGAAACGGGCCAAGAAAATAAAGACTGCCCCCATGACCATCAAAGCCACCAGGGGCGGGAGCAGGACCCGGAGGTAGAAATCCTTTAAGGTTTCCACATCGGCTACGACCCGGTCGAGGAGTTCGCCGCTGCGGTAATCCGGCAGCCGGGCCGGGAGCAGGGGCTCCAGGGCGCGGTAAAAGGATACCCGCAACTCGCCCAGGAGCTGAAAGGTAGCCTGGTGGCCGACGTAACGTTCCAGGTAGCGACAGAGAGCCCGGGAGATACCAAAGAAGCGCACCCCGACTATAGCGGGCATCAGGTCCAGCACCGGGGGATGGAGGGCGGCGCTGGCTATGAGCAGGGCCGCAGTAGCCAGCAGTCCGATATTGCTGCCAATAGTTACGAAGCCTAGGAAGGCGGCCAGGATCATGTGTCTCCAGGAGGAGGCCGTCAGACCCAGGAGATACTTAAACGCCTGCCAGTTACTTTGTTTCACCTCTGCCCGCTCCTTCATCTTTCTTCTCGGCCGGGTCATTAAAGGCCGCCACCAGGCGATAATAGAGACCCCGCCGGGCCAGGAGCTTCTCGTGCCATCCTGCTTCAATTATCCGGCCGCCATCCAGGACCAGGATGCGGTCGGCCCGGCGAATCGTGGTCAGCCGGTGGGCGATTATCAGCACTGTGCGGCCTGCCATTAGGCGCTCCAGGGCGGTCTGGATTACCCGGTCGGTGGCGGGATCCAGGTTGGCGGTGGCTTCATCCAGGATAATAAAGGGGGCATCCTTCAGAAAGGCCCGGGCAATAGCCAGGCGCTGCCGCTGGCCGCCGCTGAGGCGTGACCCCCTTTCGCCGATGGGGGTATCGTAACCCCGGGGCAGATGGGTAATGAATTCGTGAGCCCCGGCCTCCCTGGCGGCGGCGACCAGCTCTTCCCGGGAGGCATGCGGCCGGGCCATGAGGAGATTAGCAGCAATGCTGCCGTGGAAGAGGTAAGGGTGCTGGGGCACCAGGGCCACCTGCCGCCGCCACTCCTGCGGGGGTATCTGACTTAAATGGATACCGTTGACCAGGATCGTCCCCCGGTCAGGTTCGCTGAAACGCAGTAACAGGTTGGCGATGGTTGACTTGCCGGCACCACTGGGACCGACCAGGGCTACCCTTTCACCTGGATGCAATTCCAGGGAAACACCCTTCAGGGCCTTTCGGTTGCTCCTGTCATAACTGTAATAGACATCGTGCAAAGCGATGTGGAGACCGGGTTGGTGGGAGCGTGTTTTTTCTTCATCAGCTAAAGACCGGAGGTTATCATCATCTAATGAAACTGCTGGATCAGGTGTGTTTCCATCGTCGTGAGAGTAAGACTCATGGACGTTAAACGCAATGCTCACTTTATCGCCCCCGGTAGCGATGGAATTGGTACGGGGGCCTGCTGGTACCGGGGCCGGTTGGGGCCGAGCCGCCGAACTTACACCGGCCGCCAGGGGCTGGTCGAGGATAGTAAAGATGCGCCGGGCGGCAGTAACGCCGTCCAGCCCGGCGTGAAAGCGGCTGCCCAGGAGACGCAGGGGCAGGTAAAACTCCGGCGCCAGGAGGAGGAGCAAGAGGGCCTGCTCAAAGGGCATCCGGTTATCTACCAGGCGCAGGCCTATAGTTACGGCTACCAGGGCGACGCTCAGGGTGGCAACGAGTTCCAGCACCAGGGCGGAGAGAAAGGCCACCCGTAAGACCCCCAGGGTGGTGTCCCGGAAACGGTCGCTTACCCGGGCCAGGATTTTGATTTGGTCCCGGCTGCGGTTGAAGATCTTTAGGGTAGTCGCGCCCTGGAGGACATCCAGGAAGTGACCGCTTAACCGGCTCAGGGTCGCCCACTGTTGCCGGCTCATGGCCTCGGCCCGCTGGCCGATAAGGAACATGAACAGGGGGATGAGGGGAGCGGTGCCCAGAAGGATCAGGCCGGAAGTCAGGTCCCGGGGGAAAACGAAGGCCAGGATCAGCAGGGGGAGCAAGGCGGCCCGGGCCAGCTGGGGCAGGTAGCCGGCAAAGTAACCCTCCAGGGCCTCAACTCCTTCCGTCAGGACGTTGACCAGTTCGCCGGTATGCTCGCTTCTCAGGGGTACCGGACCCAGGGCCAGGAGGTGGCCGGCCAGGCGCTGTCGTAAATCGTATTTTACCCGGGCGGCGGCCTGGTGGGCTGTCACCTTGCCCCCCCAAACAAGGACAGCCCGCAGGCAGAAAACCAGCAGGAGGATGTTGAGCCAGGGCCGGACGCTATCCAGACCCTGGCCGCCCCGGAAGGCAGCGTTGATTACCCGGGCCAGGTAACCGGCCTGCAGGATAGTCAGGAGGCCGGCTCCCAGCCCCAGGCCCACTGTCAAGGTCAGGTGCAGGCGCACTCGACGGGCTTCGCCCAGGAGGTTTCGTTCCAGCAACAAGTTGCCTCACCTCTCCCTGGTGGTACCTTTTGGTAGTTACTCCTTGTAGCGCATCCCACCCTGCTTTTACAGACCCGGCCCAGTGGTCCCGGAGGGCCACCCGGTCGCTTGACGTGGCCACACTTCTGATGCTCCTCTGCGGTACCAGCTTTTAAGGAAGCAAATGGTGGTATGGCAGGCTTTCAATCAGGGACTGGTGCAGCCAGATCCAACAAGTCTCCCTTCCAATTCCCACCGCTAATACTCCAAATCCTTTGCCTTGACCCGTTGCCGGAAAACCCAGTAGGTCCAGCCCTGGTAGATGAGGACTACCGGGACCAGGGTCAGGGCGACAATGGTCATCACCTTCAGGGTATAGGGGCTGGAGGAGGCGCGGTAGATAGTCAGGCTCCATTCCGGGTTCAGGCTGGAGACCATCACCCGGGGAAAGAGGCCGCCGAAGAGGGCGGCGGTGCCCAGGATAATAGTCAACCCGTTCAAGATGAAGGATAGGCCGTAACGCCGGGAGCGCAGCAACCACCAGGCCAGTACCAGGGTCACCAGGGCGGCCCAGAGGGCCAGCACCGCTAGGGGCCGGGTCGGGAGATCCGTCTGGCTGTAGCTCAGGATTACCAGGAGCAGGAAGGCGAACATGGCGATGCCGCCCAACCGTAAACCTGCCTGGCGGGCCCGTTCCGGCAGGTCGGCGCCTGTCTTCAGGGCCAGGAAGAGGGCCCCCTGGAGGATAAAGACTGCCAGGGAAACCAGGCCAGCCAGCATGGTATAGGGGGAGAGGAGATCAAAAAAAGTACCAGCGTACTGCATGTGGCCGTCGATGGGCACCCCGCGCAGCAGGTTGGCCATGGCCACGCCCCACAGGAGGGCCGGTAAGAGGCTTCCCAGGCAGAGCAGCCAGTCCCAGAAGTTGCGCCAGGCCGGGCGCGCATCCTTGCTGCGGAACTCGAAGGCCACCCCGCGCAGGATCAGGGCCACCAGGATTAGGAACAACGCCAGGTAGAAACCGCTAAACAGAGTGGCGTACCAGTGGGGGAAGGCGGCGAAGAGGGCGCCGCCGGCGGTGAGCATCCAGACCTCGTTGCCGTCCCAGACAGGGCCGATGCTGTTGATGATGGCCCGGCGCTCGCCGTCGTTTTTCCCCAGGAAGGGCACCAGGATGCCGACGCCATAGTCGAAACCCTCAAGAAAGAAGAAGCCGGTAAACAAGACGCCGATAAGGATAAACCAGAGGACATTCAGATCCATAGTGATACCTCCCCGGTAGTTTCTACCCTTCCTGGCGGTGTGGTTTCTTCGACCCCCTGGCGGGCGTACCGGGCCAGAAGATAGACGTCGGCTACCGCCAAGACCCCATACAGGAGGGTGAAGGCCAGCAGGGTGAATAAAATGGCACCGGCGCCCACCCCCGGCGAGACGGCGGCTTCGACGCGCTGCAAACCGTAGACGATCCAGGGATAACGGCCGATCTCCGCCATGAACCAGCCGGCGGTGTTGGCGATATAAGGCACCGGTATGCTCCAGAGCAGGAGCCGGAGGACCAGGGGGCTCGCCTCCAGTCGTCCCCGCCGCCAGAGGTACAGGCTATATAAGGCCAGCAGGATTAGCCACAACCCGGCGGCGATCATCAGGCGGAAGCTCCAGAAGACGGTGGTTACGGGGGGGAGATAGTTCCCCGGGCCGTATTGGGCTGCCGCCGTGGCCTGGAGGTCCTTCAGCCCTTTTACCTCACCCTGGAAACGGTTATAGGCCAGGAAACTGGTGAGGGCGGGGAGCTTAATTTCGAAGGAATTCGCCTGCTGGCTTTCATTAACTACGGCCACCAGGGCCAGGGGGGCCGGGTCGGCGCTGTCCCAGAGGGCTTCGGCCGCCGCCATCTTCATGGGCTGGGAGGCGACCAGGTGCTGGCCCTGGAGGTGACCGATACCCGCCACCAGCAGGCTGCTGCTGAGGCCCATGATTAGCGCCAGCCGGAAGGAACGGCGAAAGGGCTCCAGCTGACTGTGGCGCAGCAGGTGATAGGCACTGATCCCCAGGACGAAAAAGGCAGCCGTGACAAAACCGGCCAGGACGGTATGGGGAAACTGGTAAAGGACGTTGGGGTTGGTCAGGAGGGCGAAGAAATCCGTCATCTCGGCGCGGCCGTTACGTAAGGTAAAACCCACTGGCTCCTGCATAAAGGAATTGGCCACCAGGATCCAGAAGGCGGAAAGGTTGGAGGCGAAGGCCACCAGCCAGATACAGGCGGCGTGCAGGGCTTTAGGCAGCTTATCCCAGCCGAAGAGCCATAAACCCAGGAAGGTGGATTCCAGGAAGAAGGCGGCCAGAGCTTCGACGGCCAGGGGGGCGCCGAAGATATCGCCGACAAAGCGCGAGTATTCCGACCAGTTCATGCCGAAGTGAAACTCCTGGACGATGCCGGTTACCACGCCCATGGCGAAGTTAATGAGAAAGAGTTTACCCCAGAACTGGGTCATGTGCTTGTAAGTTTCATCACCAGTACGGACGTAGATGGTCTCCATGATAGCCACCAGGACGGATAGTCCCAGGGTCAGGGGGACGAAAAGGAAGTGGTAAACGGAGGTAATTCCGAACTGCAGCTGGGCCAACCAGAGGGCATCCACCAGACATTCCTCCTTCTATAAATGATTAGCGCGCGC
This sequence comes from Moorella naiadis (nom. illeg.), assembly GCF_051020825.1. Classification (NCBI taxonomy): domain Bacteria; kingdom Bacillati; phylum Bacillota; class Clostridia; order Neomoorellales; family Neomoorellaceae; genus Neomoorella; species Moorella naiadis (nom. illeg.). Next base: position 79,150 of record NZ_JAXGFQ010000004.1, on the reverse strand, counting down.
CTTATAGTAATAGTAATCCATCTTATTACTATCGTCAAGGATTTCTTGTAACTAGTAAGGGCGATAGGAGCGGTTTAGGGAGTATTAGCTACGAAGGGCTAAGCGGTCCAGTTCTTTCAATTTATTGCTGAACCAGGCGGTGTGCAGGTCTTCGTCGATGAGGTGGCTCCAGAGGAGGTCAAAGAGGGGTTTTTCGGCAACTTTAAGGATCAGGCCCTTGTAATCGGTCATGGCCTTTTCCTCCAAAGTGATGTTGGCCCAGAGGATGGTGCGGGTACTGGTCCAGTTGAGGATGGTGCCGGCCGCTATCCCCAGGATGGGAGCAATGATCGTTCCCAGGCGGGTGGGCGTGGCGCCACGGCGTTTGAGCTCGGCTTCCAGGTTGATGACGTGCTTCTGTTCAATCTCCGCCACCCGGGTGAGGACCTGCTGCAGGTAAAGGTCGCCGGCCGCCCTGGCCTGGGTTTTGTAGAGGTCCACCTGCTCAATTTCCAGGCTGTAGAACCAGTTGAGGCTGCGGATGAGGTCCTCCTCGGTCAAAGCATAACACCCCTGATTTAGCCTGCGCTGTCGTGGATATAGTTATGCAAAGGGGGGACCCGGAAATATCATGGCCTGAAGCGGTTTTGGATGCCTTAGATGGGTGTTCTTCTAAGTGAGATTGCGCCAACTAAAAATGGTAGGGTAAAACTTGTTCAAGGCGTCGCCTTACTGATACCCTGGAGAAAGATCTCCACCAGGGTGTCCAGGGCGCGGGCAAGGGAAATATTATGGCTGGTAAGGAACGCCGGGTCGATGACCGCCCGGACGGCGCCCAGGTAGGAAGTAAGGAGCACAGCGGTGTCGAATTCCTTGAAATAACCCTGGCGACAGCCCTCCAGGTAGACCTGTCCCAACCCGCCCATGCGCTCGGATCGGAAGCGGTCAATTTTGATCCACAGGTGGGGGTAATAACGTTGCAGGTCGGCAAAGATGTGGGGCTCTAGGAAGCCCGCCTCCGCGGCCACAGCCCGGGCCGCAGCCTTGAGCTTGACAGGAGGGCTTTGGGGTCCGGCCAGGATAGCCTCGATTCTGGCTAGCAACCCCTGGAGCATGGTCTCCAACACCTGTTCTATTATTTCATCTTTACTCTGGAAGTAACGGTACAGGGTGCGCTTGCTGATGCCGGCAGCGGCGGCCAGCTCGTCGGTGGTCACGGCGTGGAAGCCTTTCTGGCTGGCCAACCTTTTCATGGCGGCCAGGATCCTATCTTTCATTTCCACTATGAATCTATTCTCCTTCAAGCAAACTTAGCGGCTCAGCCTTGCTAAGCAGCGGTAGTGGCAGCCCCCAGGGGTGGCTAATTGGCAAAACTGCGTTCTACCAATTACTCTACTCGCTTGCGGAAGCGCAGGGCGGCCAGGGCGATGATACCGGTCCCAAAACCGGCCAGGGCCACGACGTCCCGCCAGAGATAGTTAACCCCAATACCCTTCAGCATAATACCCCGCAGGATATCCAGAAAATAGGTAAGGGGCAGCAGGTTGCCCAGGTACTGGATGGGTCGGGGCATGGAGGCGCGGGGGAACATGAAACCACTCAACAGAACGCTGGGTAGGATGAAGAGCATGCTCATCTGCATGGCTTGAAGCTGGGTACGGGCCACGGTGGAGAAAAACATGCCCAGGCCCAGGGCGAAGACCAGGAAGAGGAGGGTCAACCCTAGAAGCAACAGCAGGCTGCCGGTAATGGGCACCTTAAACCACAGGGTGCCTATCCCGAGGGCCAGGCCCATGTCGATAAAGGCGACGACGATGTAAGGAATGAGCTTACCCAGCATTAATTCCGGCCCCTTGATGGGGGTGACCATCAGTTGCTCCAGGGTGCCCCGCTCCCGTTCCCGCACCAGGGCAAAGGCTGTGAGCATGATGGTGATATTCTGCATGACCAGGCCGATGAGGCCAGGGATATTGAACTTCAAGCTCTCCAGGCCGGGATTATACCAGGCCCGGGCGCGCAGGTCCACGCCCGGGCCGGCAGGTAAGGCCCTGCCCTCCTTACCCAGGACGACCAGGCGCATTTCCTGGGAGTTGTAGCGGGCGATTAATTCGGCCATGGCGAGGGCCGTGCGGGCCACCAGGGGGTCGGAGCCGTCTACCAGAAACTGGGCGGTGGCCATTTCTTGCCGTTTTAGGTCCCGGGAATAACCGGCCGGGATAACCAGGCCGGCCTGGACGCGGCCGCTGTCCAGCAGGGATTTCAGTTCACCATCGCTACCGGCCTGGCCAACCAGGTCGTAATAACCGCTGTTTACCAGGGCGGCCACGAGCTGGCGGCTGGCCTGGCTCTGGTCCCGGTCCAGGACGGCCAGGGGGATGTGGTTGACATCGGTATTAACAGCATAGCCAAAAAGGAGCAGCATCACCACCGGCATGATAAAGACCATCCCCAGGCTGGGGGGATCGCGGCGGATGTGGATGAATTCTTTGCGGATAATAGCCAGCAATCTCTGCCAGTTCACGACCTATCACTTCCTTCCGTGGCCATCTTAATAAAGACGTCTTCCAGGGTGGTAAGTCCGGCGGCGGCTAGGAGCCGGGCCGGGGGACCGAAGGCGTGGAGGCGGCCGCGGTCCATCAGGGCCACCAGGTGGCAGCGTTCCGCTTCATCCATATAGTGGGTGGTTACTAAAATGGTGATCCCTTCGGCAGCCAGTCCCTCGAGAAGCTCCCAGAAAAGGCGCCGGGAAACCGGGTCGACACCGGCGGTGGGTTCGTCCAGGACCAGCAGGTGCGGCTGGTGGATAAAGGCGCAGGCCAGGGCTACCCGTTGTTTCCAGCCCCCGGATAGGGTGCCCACGCGCTGCTTTTCACGGCCATCCAGGCGCATACGCTCGTAGAGTCCCCGGCAACGCTGGGATACAGCTGCGCCGCTAAGACCGTATATGCTGCCGAAGAAATGCAGGTTTTCGGCTACGGTCAAGTCCTCGTAAAGGTTGAACTTCTGGGACATATAGCCGATGCTGGCCTTGATGGCCTCAGCCTGGGTGACGATGTCCAGCCCCAGGACCCGGCCGTTGCCGCTGCTGGGCCGCATAAGACCGCAGAGCATGCGGATAGTGGTGCTCTTGCCGCAGCCGTTGGGACCCAGGAGGCCGAAGATGCTGCCTGCAGGGACCTGAAAGCTCACCTGGCGCACGGCCTGGAGGGAACCGAAGTTTTTGCTCAGGTTAGTCACCGTGATGGCGTTGTCGTCCTGGTGGCTGGAGGTAGTCAGCGATGGTTGTTTCACTCCTGAGGCGGCATTATCCGCAGAGGTAAAACCCTGCCGGTTGGCCTTCGCTGGCATCTTTCCTGGTCTACTATTGGATGCCTGGTGGTAGTCCATGACAGCTATCCCACCTTATACAGCAACTGATTGATGGACAGGCAGTAGTTCTTTATAATTGGGCACTCATTGCCCATGTTCTGCCGGTAGAAAGGTAACATCGACCGGCAGTCCCGGCCGCAGCTGATCCTGCCCGCCGGTGACCCGGATTTTCACCCGGAAGACCAGATTGACCCGCTCCTCCCTCGTCTGGACGTTACGGGGGGTAAATTCCGCCTGCGGAGCGATATACTCCACCTGCCCGGGGAAGGATTGGCCGGGGTAGGGATCGGCCTGGATTTGCACCGCCTGGCCAACCTTTACTTCGCCCAGGCGGTTTTCCGGGATGTAAACATTGAGCCAGAGGTTAGCTGTATCCAGGAGGGTGGCCACCTCGGCCCCGGGGCGGACCAGCTCTCCCTTTGCATAATTAACACTGCTGACCAGGCCGGCAGCTGGGGCTTTCAAAATGGTTTTACCCAAATTCAATTGCGCCTGTTCCAGGCTGCTTTGATTTTGTTTGACCCCGGCAGCCAGGCGGTCCAGGGTGTATCCGGTACTGCCGGCGCGGAGGAGGTCCAGGCGGGCCCGGGCACCCTCCAGCTGGGCTTTAGCACCTTCGAGTTGTGCTTGAGTCCCTTCCAGTTGATGCCGGGCCTGGTTATACTGGCTTTCCCGGTTGCGCAGTTCCTGCTCCGGCAGGGCGCCGGCCTGGAAGAGTTTCTGTGCTCGCTGCAGGTTATCTGCCAGCAGGTTGACCTGCTCCTGTAAAGTAGCTACCTGTTCTGCCGCGGTTCTCACCCCGGCTTCCAGGCGCGCCGCTTCCTGTTCGGCGGCGGTAATCTCCTGGGAGCGGGCACCGGCCCGGGCTTCGGCCAGGGCAGCCTGAGCGGCCTCCACCCCGGCCTCAGCTTGGGCGACCGGGATCTGGTAGCCGGACTGGTCCAGACAGGCGAGGATCTGGCCGGTGGCGACCATGTCTCCTTCTTTAATGGCTACATCCTGCAGGGTACCGCCTACCTCTGCCATAACCTTAACTTCGGTCGCTTCGATGGTACCGCTGGCTGTTAGGTACTGCTCTTTGTCCCGGCGCTGGCACCCGCTCACCAGGGCAGTCATGTTAACCAGGAGAATCAGCAGTAAAAAACAAGTTTTTTTACCTTTAGACAATAAAAGCACCCTCCCCCATGATGTACGACCCGCCAGGTTGACAATAATGTAGAGCCCAGGTAAACCACATACACCGTAATAGTTTACCTGGTGCCATTATAACACCTGGCACTACGGATGTAAAGGGGAGAGGGTAAACAAACCGGCAAGTGATCGTTTCCCTTTCTACATACCTCGGGATGTGAACTAGCCACGTTTCCAATCAGAAGCGGAGCTTATCTGGCAGGGATATGAAGAATGCGGCACCTGGCAGCAGCCGCCCCGGCACCGGCGGTCAAGCTTTTAATAGTCCCTGCTAAAAGTTTTCCGTCCTGGCAGGAGAAAACTGGTAGGGCATAGAAGTATAGAAAAATGAGAAGGACAGGGGAAGAACAACGAAAGGGGAGTAGGAAACAGAATGAGGAAACGGTTGCTGACCCTGGTACTGGCCCTGGGTTTAATCCTGGCGCTGGCCCCAGCAGCCCTGGCGGCGACGGTCACCGTTGACCAGCTGCGCCAGGTATTTCCCCAGGCCCCGGCGGCGGGGCGAACCCTGACCCGGGGCGAGTTTGCCGCTCTCCTGGCCCGGGCAGCAGGGCTGCAGGTGGCCGGTTCGGCTGCCAGCCAGGATGACACCTGGTACGTTCCGGCAGTAATGACCCTCAAGGAAAAGGGCGTCATCAGGGGTTACCCTGATGGTCTCCTCCACGTTGACCAGCCGGTAACCCTGTTGGAAGGAGCGGTTATGGCTTCCCGGTTGCTGGCGTTGCCTGACGGCGTCGCCGCGCCGGAGGTAACGGGGTCCCTGGGGCGGGATAGCTGGGGTTATACCCCCTATGCCTGGCTGGTGCGGGTCGGCCTGCTACAGCCCGGCCAGGATGCCGAGGCGCCCCTGACAGTGGACAGTGGTATTGCTTTCCTAAGCCGAGTCTTCGGCAGTGACCCGCAGGCGGAAAAGATTATCCAAGCCGCCCAGCAAGCTCAGGCGAAGATCAAAGACCTGAAGTTTACCGGCAGCATGGCCATGATTGTGAGCCCGCGGCCGGAAGCAGCCGGAAAGATGCCCCCAGTTTCCATGCAGGGCAAGATCGAGAGTGAAATCAACTATCCCTTGAACCTGCATCAGAAGATGGATATGACTATTAATTTGCCGGTCAATAAGATGCCGGGTAATGACCTGCCACCGGATTTGCAGCCGCAAGGCAAGGTGCAGTTTTCCACGGAACAATACCTGGTAGACGGCACTATGTACCAGAAGCTCGCGGCCCCCGGTATGGAAAAACCCCAGTGGATGAAGTTGCCTAAGGAGGCCCTGCCGGATCTCGAAGCTCTGATAGAACAGAGCCGGAATGCGGCCACTATGCCCGGGGGCGTAGCACCGGAATTAAAGGATAGCTTCCACTTCCAGTACCTGGGTGAGGGGGAAGAGAACGGCCACCGGGTGCACCGTATTGCCTACTACGGCTTGATTAACGACTGGCAGACCTTGCTCAAGGCCCTGCCTGGAGGGCTGACTCCGGAGATGGAGCAGGCCTTGAATCAGGCCGGCGGCATATTGCAGTCCATTTCCTTCTGGGGTGTAGAAGCCGTCGGCGTTGAAGACAACCTTACTTATGCCTCGGAAATGAGCGGCCTGGTTAGTTTCGCCGATCAATTCCAGGGCGAGGCCATGCCCCTGGAGGCCATGACCATCAGCATGAAGGTTACGGATTACCAGTATGACAGCGGCGTCAAGATCGAGGTGCCTGCTGAGGCCCTGGCGGCCCCGGAGTTGCCCTTGACACCCCCGCAGCCAGATACAAAAACATCTATGGTTCCGCAGGTACAGGGGTGATACCCCTGTCGCTATAGTTTAGAATCCTTTAAGAGCAGATCTCCAATGAGGCCTGCTTTTTTGTAAGTGAGGCGATTTGTGATATAGATCATTTTCACGTGGTCGCCTCTGGCTTATAACCTCCTTGTAACTACGCTGGTCCGCAGCGCCTCCCACATTGCGTCGCTGACCAGACCTAGCCGCCAGAGGGCTATACCACCCAGGTTATAGCGTTTAGCGATACCCACTTTGCCCAGGATGCTGGTCGCCGTTTCGGTAGGGGCGGAGATGCCCAGGACCAGCTTTGACGGCGGGACAACTACCCGGGCCATCTGCACCGCTTCCTCCACTTTACTTACCGGCTCCGGTATGGCACCATAGTCGTAAGCCATAATGATGATCCGGTCAGCAATAGCTCCCAGCCCTTTGTAGTCATAACCCTTATAGACGCTGTTGGGGGCGTGCAGGGTCAGGGTCAGGTGAAGACCGGCGGCCTGCAGCTGGCTGGACAGCAGTTTCGCGAACCTGGTAAACCTGTCCCGGACGATCTGTAATTGGGCGCCGCGGGGGGCATTATTGCGGTAAGCGGTCCGGTCGCCAACCTGGAGCCGGATAGATGTTTTCCCGTCCGTAGCCCTTACTGTGCGCGTATTGCCGTCCCAATCTACCTGCACGTTCAATGCTTCCGCTATAGCTCTAAAGGGTACCAGGATGCGCTTATCCTGGATAACCGGCGGTGCGTCGAAGGTTACCGGCTGGCCATCTACCAGCACCGGAATTTGTTTCCCCGGTTCTTGGGCCAGAGCCGGCGGTGCCAAACCGGCTACCAGCGTAGCTACAACCATAAGGGAAATCAAGATAAATCGTTTCAAGCTGTTATGTACCCCCAGACATGGCGAGGGTTAAGATGACACAGGAAACATATAGTAACTACTAATAACTTTGCTATCAAGGGGCTAAATCCTTCCACCGGGGTGGAAATACCTTGAATAAGCCCTGACCCCGGCAGTATCTCCGCCATCCCGGAAGCCGCTTTATTCATAGCATGATAAAACCGGTAGGGTAGACTTTCTGTTCATTACTAGTACTCTTATTCACCCTGGAGCCAGCCGTTACGGCAGTTTTAGGTTTTTGGATCCTGGACGAAAGGTTATATCCCCACCAGCTTCTGGGTGGATTACTGAACTTGATGGAGGCAACCTGGCAAAAAGTCAACGGAAGGGACAGGCCGGACTGCGGTGAGGACTCTCAGAGCTGATCCAGGTGCTCCCTGGCGGCGGGGGCAAAGATACAAAACAGGCCCCCGGCCAGGTATACCTGCCTGACCCGGGGGCCTGTCGTTTACCCTGAAGCCTATTACTCGCAGCAGCCACAGATATTAGTGTCCAGCAAGACCATAGGGGTCTCCTTTCAAACTTCGATCCATTTCCTCCCAGTTCCCATATGCCCTCTGTTTTCTTATTTTTGCTGTCAACTTTTCAAACTTTGCGGCAACCTGCTGCGCATCCCGGGAAGCGAGTTCCGGGTTATCTTTTAAGATCTGCGTTCGCAACTGCTGATAAAGGCTATCATTCTTATTGGCCGTGACAACCAAAATCACGGGGATTAAAATTTTTTAAAATGGCGACAGGTTTACCGCGGTTAGTAATGATTATGACCTGGCGCCCTGGCAATCCTCTTTAAAATAGAAGGCGAGTGTTATTAAGGGCCGGAGGAACCGGAGACAATATACAAGCGGTTTCTGGAACTCGCCGACCAGAAACAAGAAGGTCTTTGACGGGGATCTGCACGCCCTAATGGCATTCTCCCTTGCTCAATCAGTAACCCTCAGGTAAAATAAAGAAAAAGCTGTCAGGGACAGAATTCACTATCAGATGAGGAGGTGCGGGAAATGAGCCTTGCTTTAGCGGAACTGGCGGCAGGCCGGGGACGGTATACCTATGAGGATTATTGTCGCCTGCCGGAAGGATCGCCATATCAGCTAATCGGGGGGGAACTGGTAATGACACCTTCACCAACACCCTACCACCAAATGGTATCCATGAAATTGGAATTACAAATGGCGGGTTTGGTCCTGGAGAAGGGGCTGGGAGTTGTTTTATATGCCCCGGTTGATGTCTACCTTAATGAAGAAGAAACCTACCAGCCGGACCTCATTTTTATTGCCAGCTCCAGGCTGGAGATTATTGAAGAAAAGCGCATTAAGGGCGCCCCGGATCTGGTGGTGGAAATCCTTTCCCCCGGCACCGGCTATTACGATCTGCGCAGCAAATATAAGGTTTACGAAAAGAGTGGCGTCAGGGAATACTGGATTGTCGATCCCCGGCAAAAATCGGTGCAGGTCTTTTGTTTGCGGGACGGGAAGTTCTTCCTGGACCAGGAAGCTGAGCAGCAGGGTACGGTAAGGTCGCGGGTGATAGCCGGCTTAGCAGTACAAGTAGAAAGTATCTTTTAAGTTCCATCCTGGAATAGTCTTGGTACCCTGACTATACCATTTGATGCCTTGCTATAAGTAAAAGGGTGATCGATGATGATCAGAATCCCTACCGACCTCATAGCAAAAGCTGTTACCCCGGCTCTGGAGTCCAAGGAGGAAATAGCCGGGGCTTACTTGTTCGGTTCAGCCCTGGAGTTATGCCGTCCGGATAGTGATATTGATATCGGGCTGGTCATAGACCCCCTTGCCGGGCCGCCGGAGGAATACTACGAAAGGATAGCCAATAGTATAGCCAACCGCCTTTCCAGGCTTAACGGCCATCCTTTTGATGTGGTACCCTTAAATATAATAAACAGCATTTTCGCTTTCAAAGTAATAAAAAGCGGCCGCTTGATCTATAACTACCGGCCTCTGATAGTCAGCGATTTCATTGAAAAAATAAGCCGCCAGTACGCCGAAAATTAACCCCGTTACCGGGAAGCCCTCAAGATAATTGTGGGGGTGTAAGTTGGCTGCCGAACAGGATATGTTATCACCACCCTTGACAGGGCTATTTTTTTAGATATAATGTATATATAGATTATACACGGTACTATACAGATAAGGTTAAAATAAAGCGAGCAGGTAAAAAAGATGCTATTTTCCATTTCACCGCGGAACCCGGTTCCCCTCTACCAGCAAATAGTGGAGCAGGTGCGAGCCAAAATCTTGGCCGGCGAGCTGTCACCAGGTACTCAGTTGCCTTCTATCCGCGAACTGGCCAAAGAGCTGACCACCAGCATGATCACCACCAAACGCGCCTACCTGGAGCTGGAAAAGGAAGGCCTGCTTATTTCGCGCCCGGGCCTGGGGACCTTTGTAGCCGGGGTCCGGCCGGAGATGGTAGCCTCCCTGAAGCAGGCCCGGGTAAAGGAACACCTCCAGGCCGCCATCCTGGAAGCCAGGCGGGTGGGCATGCAGGATCAAGAGCTCCGGGCCCTCCTGGATGAACTTCTCGGGCGGGGACGGGAACCACCCGGGTAAAGGCAGCACAGTTAAACACTCCTATTATCAGTACCACCCTACAGCCCTCCGGCAGTCCCGGTGGGAGGACAGGGTGAGTGGCGTAAATGGCCATTCTATTAAGGGAAGGTGCCTAATTTGAGTGCAGCGCAACCGCTTCTCCGCCTGACGGGCGTAAGCAAGGCGTATCCCGGTTTCGAGCTCCAGGACATTAACCTGGAACTACCGCCGGGCTGTATCCTGGGCTTCATCGGTCCCAACGGCGCCGGGAAGACCACCACCATCCGCATCATCACCAACCTGGTTTGGCAGGACGGCGGCCGGGTAGAGGTACTGGGGCGGACCTGGGACCGGGACGAGGTAGCCATCAAAACCCGCCTGGGTTACGTTCCGGAAAACAGCCATTTGTACGAAGGGGCCACCGGCTACTGGTTGGGCAGTTTCCTGCGCCGCTATTACCCCACCTGGGACGACGCCTTTTTCCACGCCTTGCTGGCTAAATTCCAGGTTCCCGGCAACAAAACAGTCAAGCAGCTCTCCAAAGGCAATCGCACCAAGCTGGCGGTGGCCCTGGCCCTGGCCCACCGGCCCGAGGTTTTAATCCTGGATGAACCCACCGCCGGGGTGGACCCGGTGGTGCGTCATACCCTGGTGCAAGAACTGCTGGAAGTAATTCAGGACGAGACCCGGGGGGTGTTCTTTTCCTCCCATATCATCGAAGATATCGAGAAGGTGGCCGACCGGGTGACCTATATCACAGGTGGCCGGATAGCCCTGGCCGGCGACAAGGAAACCATCCTGGAGCAGTGGCAGGAGCTTACCTTCCGGTTAAAAGACGCCGGCCAGCTCCGGCAGGTGCAGCGCCTGGTGCCCTACGTTAAAGAAAGTGGCCTGGAGGTAGCGGCCGTTACCGGCGCTTACAACCCGCGCTTGCTGCAGGAACTGCGGCTTTTAGCGGCAGGCGAGGTTGACCGTCGGCCCCTGGGCCTGGAGGAGATTATGATTATCCTGGCCGGTAACGAGTGGCCAAAGGCAGAGGAGGTTTAGATGTTATGTGGGGATTAGTAACGAAGGATTATTATCTCTTGCGGCGGCAGGCCTGGTGGGTTTTAGTTCTGCTGTTTTTTAGCTACTTTTTCGGCTTCCGTGGTGGAGCGGCGGCGGTCCTGGCCATTAGCACCGGGATCTCCGCCTATCTCCTGGTCCTGAGTTCCCTGTCAATCGAGGATAAAAACAATAGCCTTAGCTTCTTACGGCTCCTACCTGTCCCGACCAGGGCGATAGTGGATGCCAAATTTATGCAACTGGTCCTGGGTGGTCTCTTGGGCGAAGTCTGTGGACTGGTTATAGTAGCCTTTATTAGTGTCACTGGCTTAAAAACAGTCACCGGTCCGGAGGTTATCTGGGGGCTTATCTTTTCCCTGGCCGTCGTAGAGATCCTTTACAGCCCCACTTTATGGCTCTTCTTCCGTTTCGGTGGGCGGGTAAACCGGATAGCCTCCCTCATTACATGGTTTGTCTTGTGGTTTACCATCGTCCCTATCATGGGAGTCCCTATCATGGGACTCTTCGCCACCCTTCCGGTAGCAGCCGGGGTACTCCTGGCCCTGCTGACCGTGGCCTGCTTTGGCTTTTTCCTGGTCCTGGCCCGGCGGGCCTTTGTCCGCCGGGAGATGCGTTAGCCGGGTCTCGTTAGGTAGAAGTTAAGCCCGGGGGCAGTCGCCAGCATTACCATTCCGGAGCCGGCAGTAATCCCCCTGAAGGTGTAGAAAATGGCAGGGGAGAGCCCCAAAATTAACAATCTATTAACCCGCCGTTAACCTGTATCATATAGCGTATATGCTAAAATATGAACAAATCGCATCATTAAACAGGATTTTGTAGGCGGCGGTTGCGAATTGAGTTCTGTAAAAGTGACTATGGGTTTTAAGGGCGAATTCTGTAAAACTAGGAAGGGGTAAGAAAATGCAGGCAGGTTCCTGGGTAAGACGGTTTGGAGGCGTTTTAGTGCACCCGTGTGGAACGTTTAGTGAATGGCCGGAAAAGGCACCCTTCTGGCCCCCGGCCCTGGCGTTGATAGGTTTTAACCTCATCCTGTCCCTGATCGCCCTGCCTAAAGTCAAGGCCGCCGCCCTCCTGGCCCTGGAGCAAAGCCCCGTACCGGCCGGCTCTCCCCACCTGGCCATGGCTACGACGATTATCAATTACGGGGTACCGGCCATGGCCATCCTGAGGGCCCTGGCCATCCCCCTGGTGATCTGGGTATTGGAGGCGGGGGCTATCAGCCTGGTGGGCCGTGTTTTCTTCGGCCTGCAGTCCACCTACGGCGACCTGTTGCCGGTGACTGTCGTGGCCTGGGTACCGGCCCTGTTGGGTGGCCTTATCCAGACGATATTAATCCTGGCCCTGCCCCCGGAAGCCATGCATCAGATCCAGTTGAGCCTGGCAGCCCTGCTCCCGCCAGCACCTCATCCGGGGGTGGGGTACCTGTTGTTGGGAAAAATCAACCCCTTTACAATCTGGAACTTTATCCTCCTGGGGATGGGGACAGCGGCTGTAGCCAGGGTGGAACAACGGCGTGGCCTGACGGTGGCCTTTGTTATCTGGCTGGTTTATGTAGTTTCCAGCGTGGCTTTAGGTATGGCCGGGGCGGCCTTCAGCCCCGCCGCCGGTTAAACCCGAAAAGAGCCGGTTATACGACCGGCTTTTCCTATATCACTTTCTTTTTTAGTTCAGGGTGAAACATTAGTGGTGGAATCCGCACTGAAGGCTGGAGCCTGTACCCACCAGCCCGTGGCTGCATGCCAACAGTGACCATTTTTGGTAGAACCTTATTTTCAGAAAGGGTAATAAACTTCGGAGTGGGTAGAGGCCATCCCTAGTAAAAACTTGGAGGTAGTCATGGGGAAAAGGGTTTTAACCATTGCAGGCATCATTGCCGTTATCGGGATCATCGGGGCCATTATTACGGCCAACATCTACCGTACCCGTCGGCCCGGCGGGTTACCCGTGAAGGTAACCCGGGTAGAAGAACGGAATATGACCACCACGGTCCTCACCACCGGCCGGGCGGAGCTGGCCGGGGAGCAGGAGGTTACCGCAACCATTGCCGGCCGGGTGAGTGCGGTCCTGGTACAACCCGGCGACCGGGTCACTAACGGGCAAACCCTGATCCGCCTGGAGGCCCCCGACCTGGCAGATAAGGTCCGGGAAGCCGAAGCAGCCGTGGCAGTGGCCCGGGCCAACCTGGCCAAAGCAAAGGAAGGGGCGCGCCCGGAAGAGGTAACTGCCGCCCAAATAGCCCGGGATCAGGCCGGGGTCAACCTGGAGGAGGCGCAAAAGAAACTGGAGCGGACCCGGGAACTGGCCGCCGCCGGGGCGGTGCCGGCTGCCGACCTGGAAGCGGCCCAGAATGAGGTCGCCCGCCAGAAACTCCAGGTTGCGGAGGCCGAGGCCAAATTACAGGCACTGACCTCCGGCCCCCGGCCAGGGGATATCGCGGCCCTGGAGGCCCAGCTGCACCAGGCGGAACTCGCCGCCACGGCGGCCCGGGAACAGCTGGCCGGAACAGCCCTGGTTGCCCCCATAAAAGGCACAGTGCTGGAGGTGACGGCCAGGGTTGGTCAGTGGGTAACCCCGGGAACCACCCTGTTACGGGTGGGGGACCCGGCGACCATGCAGATCCGGGCCAACGTGGCCGAGGCTGACAGCGGTAACCTGCAGCCGGGACAGGCCGTGGCCATCACCGGCCGCGCCTTCTGGGGTACGACCTACACGGGAAAAGTAGCCCTAGTGGCCCCGGCGGCGGTGACCCGGCAGTCCCAGCAGAGTTCGGAGACTACGGTGGAGGCCGTTATCGCCCTGGCCGGGCCGGCGCCCCTGCTCAAACCCGGTTACAGCGTCGACTTAAAGGTTACTACCGCCAGCAAGCCCCGGGCCCTGACCGTCCCCTTCGAAGCCGTCCAGGAAGAAAAGGGCCAGCGTTATGTTTACCGCATTGTTGACGGCAAGGCGCAGAAAGTGGTTGTCCGGACGGGTCTGGAGAATGAACTCTATATCGAAGTAACGGCGGGCCTGCAGGCCGGCGATCAGGTAATCTTGAACCCCACGGATAAAATCAAAGACGGCGTGGCCGTGAAACCCGAGGGGGAGAAGCAGTGATTCGCCTGGAGGGGGTAAGTAAGATCTACCGCCTGGGGAGCATTGCCGTGCCGGCCCTGGTGGATGTCTCCCTGGAGGTGCGGCCGGGGGAATTCGTAGCCATTATGGGCCCCTCCGGTTCCGGCAAGTCAACCCTTATGCATATCCTGGGCTGCCTGGACCGGCCCAGCAGCGGCCGCTACTTTTTAGACGGCCAGCCGGTGGAAGGCCTGGCCGAGGGGGCCCTGGCCCGGGTGCGCAACCGGAAGATCGGCTTTGTCTTCCAGACCTTCAACCTGCTGCCCCGCCAGACGGCCCTGCGTAACGTGGAACTGCCCCTGATTTATGCCGGCGTACCCGCGGCGGAGCAGCGGCAGCGGGCCCGGGCGGCCCTGGAGCGGGTGGGCCTGGCAGAGCGCTACCGCCACCGGCCCAACGAGCTCTCCGGCGGCCAGCGCCAGCGGGTGGCCATCGCCCGCGCCCTGGTCAACCGGCCGCCGGTGATCCTGGCCGACGAACCCACCGGCAACCTGGACAGCCGTTCGGGGGAAGAGATAATGGCCATCTTCCAGGAGCTCCACGCCGCCGGCGTGACCGTCGTCCTGGTGACCCACGAGCGGGATATCGCCAGCCACGCCGGCCGCATCCTCCACTTTCGCGACGGGCATTTGCTGAAAGAAGAAGAGGTACCCCGGCCTTTAACAGCCAGGGAACTCCTGGCGGCGGGAAAGGAGGGGCGGCAGCCATGAACCTGGTGGAAGGTTTCTTCCTGGCCCTGGAGGGCATCTGGAGTAACAAGCTGCGTTCCTTCCTGACCATGCTGGGGATCACCATCGGCATTGCCGCCGTCATCACCGTGGTGGCGGTAGGGGAAGGGGGCCGCGCCGTTTTAATGCAGGAGATGGAGAAGATCGGCAGCAACCTCTTCGCTGTTTATATTCCCTGGAACAGCAGCGAGATGCCGCGGGAAAACGAGTTGACCCTGGAAGATGTAACAGCCATCAAAGAACTGGTGCCGGCGGTTAAATACCTGGCTCCCTCCAGCTTCAACCAGGCCAATATTTCCTCGGGCCGTAAGGAGAAGGCCGTAACGGTTCAGGGTACCACCACCGATTATGGCCCGCTACGCAATGTGGAGATCCTCCACGGCCGCTTTCTCACCAGCGCCGACGTTGCCGCCGCCCGGCCGGCCGTAGTCATTGATGAAAAGCTGGCCGCGGAGCTCTTCCGTTCCGGGGATGCCGTCGGTCAAAAGGTACTCTTGAAAGGAACCAGCGCCGTCATCGTGGGCGTCGCCAAAGCCGAATCCTCCTTTCTCAGCGGCGGCGATCAGACCAGTACCGCTTATATTCCCATCACTTACTGGCAGCAGCTCTTTCCCCGCCGGCCCATCAACCAGCTGGAAGGCCAGGCTGCCAGCAAGGACCAGGTGGACCCAGCCATGAAGCTGGCAGCCCGGATCCTGGAGCGGCGCCATAATGCCGCCCCGGGTCGTTACCAGACCATGAGCATGGAACAGCAGATGGCCGTGGCCAACCGGGTGACCGGGATTCTCACCTTGATTATCGGCGCCATCGCCGCCATCTCCCTCTTTGTCGGCGGCATTGGCGTCATGAATATCATGCTGGTTTCGGTGACGGAGCGGACGCGGGAAATCGGCATCCGGATGGCCCTGGGAGCCCGGCGCCAGGATATCATGGGCCAGTTTCTGGTGGAGGCCATCACCATCAGCCTGGCGGGGGGTATCCTGGGGATGCTTATCGGCGCCGGCGGCGCCTTTGCCATCGCCCATTTCGCCCACTGGCCGCCCCTGATCTCTTGGAGTACCGTGGCCATCGCCTTTGCCTTCAGCACGGCCGTGGGCCTTTTTTTCGGCCTCTACCCGGCCAACAAGGCCGCCCGCCTGGATCCCATCGAGGCTTTGCGCTATGAGTAAGAAAGGCGGCGTTTTTCCTTGGTTTAAGCAGCAACTCTTAACAATAAACGGCAGGTGAGAACTTGGGATGAGTTGGATCTGGCGTGGCTGGCAAAAATTGAATCGTTATTACCCGATCTGGCTAGAGGTGCCTTCGGTACTACTGCTGATCTTTGCTTTCTGGTACCTGGCCGGCCATTACGCCGACCTGCCGGCGCGCATACCGACCCATTTCGGCTTTACTGGTTTGCCGGATAACTGGGGCCACAAAAAATCGATTTTAGTAATGCCCTTCATTGCCGCCGCCATCTATTTCCTGTTTACCGGCATATCCCTCTGGATCGCCGCCGTGGACGACCCCCGCCGGATTATAAGTGCGCCAGAGAAGGATAGAAAAAAGATCCAACCAGCCGCAGCTGAGGCAGTGCGTATGGTAACGTTGCGTGGCCTGCTAGTCCTGAAGATATTTATTCTAAGCCTGAGCGCTTACTTGACCTACAAGAATGTCCAGGTGGCCCTGGGACTGGCCACCGGTATCGGCTGGGTGGGATTAGTTTTTGGTATTATGGCTGCAGCTACCGTTTTTTACCTGGGTATCCGGTGCCTGCTCCTGATCGGCAGCAAATGAAACCAGTTCCCGGCAAGGTATCCCGCAGCGGGAATAGGAAAAGGAGCCTTGATCTCAGGGCTCCTTTTCCGCAATATACTCAAGAAGGTTTTTGCCGGGAGCTTTACGGAGCGTTCCGGCAAAATTTTTGCCCGTCCGGGGGTGCCGGGTGAAACACTCAGGGGGGAATCCAGAAGAAATAATCGCCCAGGGGTATACTGGCTGGTGTTAGGTTCATTCTTACTGACGCTGGCCCTGGCTTGCCTCTACTTCCTGGGGATGGCAGGTTTAAGCTGGCAACCGGCAAGAAAATCCTGGCTGCCCTGGGGGGCCGGCAGGCGGAAATCTACTCCGCCACCCTGGCCGGTATCCTCATCATCAGCCTGGTCACCTGGCTGCCCTACCTGGGTTTAATTGCCGGGCTGGTGGTTAAAGCTACCGCGCTGGGAGCGGCGGCAGTTACTCTGATCGGTATAGCCTGGCACAAGTAATATTATTAACAAAACAAGCCATGTTTGTTAACAGATATTTAATATGTACCTGGTATAATTAGGATATATTATATCGTACCCGGTGCCAAAGTAAGACTAGGAATAGAAGGGGGAGCGACATGCTAAAATCGCGCAGGATGCTATTTTGGGGATTGGTAGTCTTTATCCTGGCCATGCTGGCTGGTCCGGTTCTGGCGGCGGGAGGGGACAGGGTTACCCTTGAGGCCGGCCAGGTGGTAAATGATGATTTCTATGCCGCGGGCCGCATGGTCAGGATCCAAGGTGAGGTAAAGGGAGATTTAATGGCTGCGGGTGAGACGGTTACCGGCTCTGGCCGGACCGGCGGCGACGTCCTGGCGGCTGGCCGCTTTCTCGACCTGGGCGGCAGTATAAGCGGCGATGTGCGGGCGGCCGGACAGGTGATCAACATCACGGCCAATGTAGACAAGGCCATGACCCTGTTCGGCCAGCAGCTAACCCTGGGGCCCGCCGCCCGGGTGGGCCGCAACTTGATCTATGCCGGGGAAAATATGGACCTGGATGGTACGGTGGGCGGCAATGTGCGCGCCTGGGTCAATACGGCGGCTGTTTCCGGCCAGGTGGGCGGCAACCTGGAGGTCGATGCCACCAGGCTGGACGTACTCCCTGGCGCGCGTATAAATGGCGATATTGTCCTGCGGGGGCCCAACCCGCCGCAGATAGCGCCCGGGGCGGTAGTGCAGGGGCAGGTCCGCTATACAGCCGTTGCCCCCGAAACACCCGCCAGGAGAACCTGGTGGCAGGTCCTGGGACAGCAACTGCTGGCCCTGGTCAAACTCCTGGCCCTGGCCTCGCTCCTGGCCCTCCTGGCGGCCCCGTTCCTGCAGGCGCTGGTGAAAGTGTTGCAGCAGAAACCCTGGAGCGGCCTGGGCGCAGGCCTGGGATGGATAGTACTGGCACCCCTGGCCATTATCCTGCTGGCGCTGGTGGTAGTCGGCCAGTCAGTGGCCGGCCTGCTGGGCCTCGCCTATTTGGCCCTGCTTTTCGGCGCCGGCTTGCTCTTTAAACCCATCCTGGGAGCTTTCCTGGGTCACTGGTTGCTGGCCCGGTTTGGGGGCGGCAGGCAGCTTTCCCTGATTTGGGAGACACTGCTGGGGGCGACTATCCTCTGGCTGGTGGGCCTCATACCTGTGGTAGGGACGATAATCACCATCCTGGGGGTGATCTTTACCCTGGGCAGCGCGATAATTTTGCTGGGACGTCATGTTCTGTCCTGGCCGCACCGAGCCGTCGTGGAATAAGGTGGAAGGGGGACCTCTACGCCGCCAGCAACAACCTTCAGTTACGCATACCTTCATTTCAAGATAGACGCCCATGCCGCCGACGCCTGCAGCAGAAGGATGAAAATGGTAAAGATCCTTATTTTCGGGATAGACATTCATGAGGTAGAGCGGCATTGGTAACATGTGAAAATGGAAAGAGAGCCCCCGGATCTGGCCGGTTACCGGATACGGGGGCTTTTTCTTCTTAGAACGCAGCTGCTGTCTTTGTTGCCGGTTTTACCTCGTTTAATCAGGTTACGGGGAACAGCAGCAGGAATGGCGATCAGGCTGGTTGCCTTTGAAGGAAATAAAATACCCGGCAGATGGGCCCGGGTGGGATAAAAGTTAACGCTCACCGGCCGGCGGGCAAGTCGCAGGTCAGGATAGTTTCGCCGGCTTCGCCGGCTAGGGTTACCAGGGCGCCCTCCGGGTCGGCGATGAGGCTGTTCCCCAGGCTGACCATACCGATGTGGCTGCCCACGGCGTTGGCCAGGAGGACGTAAATGCCGTTCTCCACGGCGCGGGCAATGGGCAGGGCGCGGTTTTTGGGCAGCTTCCAGCGCGCCTCGGCGGGGTGGTAGTAATGGGCGGAGAGGATGAACATGGCTTCGGCCCCTTCTTCGCGCAGGCTGCGGGCCAGCTCCGGATAGTTCTGGTCGCGGCAGATGATCACGCCGAACTTGCGCCCCTGGCAGGTGAAGGCCAGGGGAGTAGCGCCCGGGGTGAAGTATTTGGCTTCGGCGGCGGTCAGGTTTATTTTACGGTAGGTATGGGCGGTGCCGTCCGGCAGGAAAATCGTGGCGGCGTTATATAGCTGGCCGCCTGAAAAGGCGGCGTGGCCGACAATCAGGCCGAGGCCCAGTTCTCCTGCCCGCCGGGAGAGGCGGGCCAGGGAACCTTCCAGTTCTTCTGGAAAACCAGGCTGGCTCAAGGTAGCCGGGTTATAGCCTGTCAGGCCCATTTCCGGGAAAGCCAGTAGATCAACGCCCCGGGACGCCGCTGTCTCGGCCAGCCGCAGGACGGTAGCTTCATTAGTTGCCAGGGTGTCGGCGATAAACACCTGGGCCGCACCAAGACGCACGGGGATCGCCTCCATAGCACATAGCATAATTTACCTTCTCTATCTTACTATCCCGGCGCCAGTGTAGCAAGCCGGCCGATGAAAAAAGCAAGTGGAGCATGATGAGCCCCTTCATCCTGGCAAGCCTTGATAACTTCGTAACCCAAACGAGGAAGAACGGGTAGTACTTATGGGTGACTGGCTACCCGCTCCTTAAGTCAGTGCGCCACCTGGCGGAAGGCCAGGTAGGAATATACTATCGTACCCGCCACGGCTATGCCCGGGCCGGCCAGGCCCAGGATAAAGTTGGCCGGCAGTGGTAAGAAGGCGGCAGCTATAAACATCAGCCCGGCCAGGATAAAGGCGTAGCCAGAGAAACGGTGGGTGCGCCGCCAGACTTCTTCGTTGGCCAGGGTCCAGGGCGTGCGGACGCCGAAGAAGTAGTTGAAACGCGCCTGGGGCAGGTAGTTGCCAATCAGGATAAAGAGCAATCCTACTGCCAGGGGTACCACCCGGCTGACCAGGTTGGCCGGGCCGCCCAGGGCCACGACCAGGGTGGTGGCATAAATTACCCCCATAAAGAGGACTAGCCCCAGGCGTACCACCCAATAGGCCTTGCTAAAGCGGGGGTAATTCTCCCGCTTGGGGTCCAGGTAAGGGGCAAAGAGCATGAGCAGGTAGATGCCACTACCCATTAAGGGCGGGGCGAAGGCGCCCCAGAAGCGGCTAAAGTAGTTATCCACTTCGCCGCGGAAGTTCCAGTGGGCCGGTACCAGTTCCGGCAGGTGGGGGTAGAGGATAATGCCGGCGACGAACATGGCCGCCAGGACAACCAGGGCCGGCCAGTCGCGGGCCAGGGTTTCTTTATCGACGTGATACCCGGTTTTCATAGACAATGCCTCCTTTCCGTTATTATCCCCAGCATGTCGAAGAGCCACCCGGTGATATCCTGCAATACGGTAGTGTTGAGGGAATAGATGACGTACTGGCCCCTTTTTTCATCCTGCACCAGCCCCGCTTCCTTGAGGACATTCAGGTGGTGGGAGATGGTCGGCCAGGAAAGGTCAAAGGACGCGGCAATCTCCCCGGCGGCCATATCCCCCCGGGCCAGCCGCCGCAGGATCTCCCGGCGGGTCTCATCCCCCAGGGCCTTGAAGAGGGTATTGAGCCCCATAACCCTCCCTCCTATTATTTAGATAAACATCTAATTAACTACAATATAACCCCGGCCTGATGCTTTGTCAAGTAGCGGCGATTATTTAGACGGGAGACATTTCGGGAACCTGGCAACCTTCAACAACGTTTATAAAGGATAGAGCTGAAAATCAGCAGGAAAACCATTTTCTAAAACATGGCATACTAAAAGCGGAAACGCGCGGGAGGTATTCATTCATTATATCACCAGTGCACAGGAAGCGGTGTTGGCCAGTCTTTACGGCCCTCGTTTTAGTTTGCAGCCTGCTGGCCAGTCCCCTGGCAGCCCTGGCGGCTCCATCCTGGCGGGTAACGGCTGAAACGGAGCAGGTACCCCTGGCCACGGGGGTACGTTACTCGGCCTACAGGCTTGACGCTCCTGAATACAACGAAGCCATCAAGGTTTTAACCATTGATCCCAATGACAGGTACACTGTCCTAGAGACGGCCCTTTCCCGGGACAACCTGGCCAGGGACCAGGAACATCCTACGGCCATGGCGGGGCGGCTGGCTGGTCCGGGGGGACTTGGCCTTATGACCATCTTTTTCCTGGCCCTGTTTCTTATGGATTGGCTGCACCTGAGCCTTTTCTTTTTTATGCTGCCGGTCATCTGGCTTTATAGTTTCTTTGACGCTTTGAAACTGGTGTCAGCTTGTGATAGGACTGTACCCGAAAGTGAGGATACATTGTTATCCTGGCTGGTGGAAAAGCAACGATGGGTGGGTCTTAGTTTAATTGCCTTAGGTGTCCTGATTATCTTTGAACGCGTGGTTGTCCCCTACCTTAGCTATAACTTAATAAACATAATCAAAACGGGGTTTATAGCAGCGATGTTTATTGGTGGTGGTGTACGGCTGGTTATGGGAAGCAGGCTCAACCTGCCAATTACGGAGAAAGTAAAGACGGAATCATGTTTGGATAATGATATGGATAATGATATAAACGACATAAACGATATAATGGAGGGTGAAAGATGCAACGAGAAGAAAAAACCATGAGGCAATGGCGGGTAGGCTCATTCTCCATGGCCTTAGCGCTGATTTTGTTTGGAGTGGCCACCCTGGTGTTCCATAGTGTGGCTTGCCGGCTCGGGGCTCAGCCCGATTCTGTAACAACTTCTTAATATCTCGTCATGGCTTCGCAACACCCGGGTGCTAAAACAGGGAGTGAGGAGGTTGATTAGCCTTGAAACTAAAGATGCGTCGCTGGTACCGCCCTATCATCGCCGGTACAGGCTTGGCGATTATCCTTGGCGCCGTACTCTGGCTGAACCGTCCCCTGCAACTCCCTTACGCCGCCCCGCTGCCACCGGCCCCGGCAGCCCAGGCAGAACCTGGTGGCTCATCGCCGGCTTCCAATACCCGGGCCAGCTCCCCGGAAGTAAACCCAACTGCCTTTAAGGATCAGGGTGACCTGGCTTTTGTCTGGCAGGGCCTGCTCTACACCCTGGACGACAATACGGGTGAGGTCAAACAATTAACCGAATCTGGCCAGGCCCGGCAACCCCTTTGGTCCCCCGACGGTGAGTGGCTGGCCTTCATGCGCGCCACCGATCCCCAGGCTACAACCGGGCCCCTCTGGCTGGTGCGCCGGGACGGCAGTCAGGCCCATCAGGTGCAGGGGTTGCCTTTTGCCCCCTCCTACTCGATCGGCACCGGCACACCGCCACTGGCTGTTCGGACCATTTCCCCTGCTACCCACTCCCAGATTTTTTCTGCACATTTCAGGGCTTGTTGATACTCCTCTAAATCGATTGCATCCCAATCTCCAGGGTACCTGGTGGTAACAGCATAATCGGTTAAAATCGCAGCCTCTTTTATCTCCTCCGGTACAGAGACCTTCCGAGAACTTTCAAGCAAACTTAAAAGTTGGCCGATAGAATGGGTGCGGGGACAGTCGAGATGCAGGTACAGTAATAGTGCCTTTAGGGCTTTCTCGGCAGCCTGCTGGGCATCAAAGCAGAGATCTTCGTAGAGAATATCATCCGCCTGTTTACCCAATTTGGCCCGAGTGAGATTACTCTTGGCCCGTAGCAACCATTGTTTCCAGGGTTCATCGCTCATATATGGTTTGCCCCTTTAGAGCTTCAGTATAAATAAATCCCGGTGTATGCCGATATTTTTCTACCCTTTCCGGTGTCTCAACTATAATATCCACCGCGATAGGTATATCAGCTAACTCTCTGTAAAGCTGTTGAGCGATACTGCGCCTGTGAGTAACACCTTTTTTTAAAATAAGAAGGTCATAATCGCTATCCGTTTTTTTCCCCCGGCTTCGCGAACCAATTCGCGAACCAAAAAGAATTATTTTATCGGGATCGGCTGTCCTTTTAATACGTGCTACGATTGTTTTTAATATATCATCCATAACCACTTCCCCCATTCTTTAACCGCAGTATCACATCTCTGTCTTGGGTAATTCTTCCTAAGAAAAGTATAACAATAACCATAGTTAAAGTCAAATTAGTATCACCTTGATATGTCAAGCCACTGTAGGGTTTTCTCCAAGGACTTGAGACTCATAGAAAAGTGTCCCTAAAGTGGCCGAGAAAAACCTCGAATGGGGTCACATTTACAGGGAGGGCTTCGTCGTTAAAGTAGGCTAAACAGGAACTGAGCAACTGCTGAATTCGTAATCACGGAATGGGAGTAAACGGAACATGGGGCACATAATCATAGTGTATTCGGGTGTCTATTGGCTAAAAAAAGGCCGACGGGTTCAGCCAGGACTGCGAGGGGGCAGCGCCGGCAGCCGTCACCGGGCAGCAAGGAGGGCGTCCCCATGCCTGAACCAGTCAAGGGGAACGGTCGCTACATGGCTGGATTGGACGGACTTCGGGCCCTGGCGGTCCTCGCCGTTATCGCCTATCATCTCAACCTGAGCATTGCACCGGGCGGGCTCCTCGGTGTCGGCGTGTTTTTCGTGTTGTCCGGCTACCTCATTACCGACCTGCTAGTTGCCGAGTGGCAGGGCAACAGGCAAATCAATCTGAAGAACTTCTGGTTGCGGCGGGCGCGGCGCTTACTTCCGGCGCTATGCATCATGCTCGTAGCGGTGGGGGGGTGGGTCACTCTGTTCGACCGCGCCCAACTGGCGGCTTTGAGGGGCGACGTGCTGGCAACCATGCTGTACGCTAGCAACTGGTGGTTCGTTTTCCATCACGTGTCCTACTTTGCCCGTTTCGGCCTCCCTCACCCCTCGGCCACCTGTGGTCACTGGCGGTGGAGGAGCAGTTTTACCTGCTCTGTCCGTTACTGCTGTGGTTCGGACTGCGTCACACCCGCAGTCGGGGTACTCTGGTGGGGCTGACCCTGGCCAGCGCAGCCGCCTCGGCCCTGGCGCTGACCGTAATTTACCAGCCTGGCAGCGACCCTAACCGGGTATATTATGGCACCGACACCCGCGCCTTCGCTTTGCTCACTACAAGTTTAAGTCGGAGATCTGACTACGATATTATCCTAGGTAAGAGTTACCTGGGCACCTGCTAGATGCCCAGGCCCCCTGACTGGTAAAGCCTCCGGGGGCCTTAGGCCCTTTTTTAACCCTGAGCGTCCTACTCGCGTAGACCCGCTTCCGGATCCACTGATTAAATGACCTACTGCTGATTCTCACGCCACAGGGTGGCGCTGCGGGCTACATCCAGCGCCCGGGCTATATCGGCACCGCGGTAGGTCAGCTCATATTGATAATCCCCCTGGTTCCAGCCAACATAAGTGGTGGTATGGTTGCCGGCGACAACTTTCACCCAGCCCCCGGAAGCCCGGGGTATGGGCTCGGCGCCGGCAGTCGCCGCTACTATTTTCTGGGCGTATGCTTTAGCATCAGGGCCTACCACCCAGTAACGCCAGCCATCCTTTTCCCAGAATACCTCCACCTGGTCAAGGTCGTAAGCCGTAATACCATGACCCAAATCGAGTTCCCGGGCCCTGGTCAACTTGCTTTGATCCCATACCGGCTCCTGGAGCTTGCTTTCTGCCCGCCGATAACCGCTAATACTCCCCACATACTGGCTTTCACTCAAGGGCACCTGGAGTTTATTGGCCTGATTGATCGGGACCGGTTTATTCAGAGCATAAATGTTAATATTATATCCATTTTTAGTCGCTGTTGTTTCAAAGTAATAGTTCAAGGTCGGTTCGGGGGTAACCTGATCCTGATCTGATTTATCCGCCGGAGGCCAACCAGCAGGCAGGTAGATCGGAAGGCTGGTATTGTTCTTTACCCAGAGCGCTGCCTGTGCCAGTACTTGTTGCAATCCTGCCCGGGCCTGGGGTAGGCTAAAAGTTAAGGCTGCCACCAGAACAATGGCCGCCGCCGCACCGGCTATTAACCGCCGCCGTAGTCCTTCCTTTTGGCTCCTTACGGTAACCCCGGCCATGATCGCTCGTTTTTTGTTTTCATCTATCTGCCAACCGTTGAAAATCGTAGTCCCGGCTGCCTCGCGCAAACC
Organism: Moorella naiadis (nom. illeg.); assembly: GCF_051020825.1. Taxonomy (NCBI): domain Bacteria; kingdom Bacillati; phylum Bacillota; class Clostridia; order Neomoorellales; family Neomoorellaceae; genus Neomoorella; species Moorella naiadis (nom. illeg.). The sequence continues at coordinate 54,245 of NZ_JAXGFQ010000004.1, read as the reverse complement.
AGTTAATAACTTGTCCGGGTCAGACATTGGTAATCTCCTCCTTGGCCAGCCTCACTTTGAGCAATAACCGGGCCCGGTGGAGGCGGCTGCGTACGGTACCTTCATTGATATTTAGGATCCTGGCGATAGCGACGGTGCTTTGTTCCTCATAGTAATAGAGGACGATAACCTCGCGGTATTTAATCGGCAACTGCAAGATGCCCTCGACCAGGGCTCTTTTTTCATCCCTGGCCAGTACCTGCTGGGAGGGATCGGCGTGCGGGGCCTTCAGGCCGCCCCAGAATTCCTCACCCATAACCCATAATTTGCGCCAGGACCAGGAGCGCAGATAATCCTTGCAGAGGTTGATAGCGATGCGCTGGAGCCAGGTTTTGACATCGCTGTCGCCACGGAAGGTGGCCAGTTTTTTATAAGCCCGGTAAAAGGTTTCCTGGGTAATATCCTCGGCAATCCCGCGGTCCTTGACGTAAAAGTAAGCCAGGTGCATGATGCTATTACCATATTGGTCAATAAGTTGTTCTAACTCCACTTTTATGTTTCCTCCTGAAGACCAGGCCCGGTTTTCATTCAATAATATAGACGTCAGTAATCTGGTTTCCGCTGCAGGTAAATAATGTTTTTCGCCTGTAAAAAGGGTTTCTGAAAATCTCCCCTTGACAGGAACGGGGCACCCCTGGTATGCTAAGGTTAACCCGGTAAAGGCAATACATGGTTGCCCGGGTGGCAACAATTAAATATTGTTGAGTTGAGTTGAGCATGGTTAAGAGTTGAGAAGAGACGAGACTGGCCGGAGTGTAGGCAATAACAGCCTGGCGGTTTTCGTCGGGCTGTTTTTGTATTTATAGCCGGCGGGGGCTTAGCTGCCGGCAGCAATAATTTCATCATCAAGGAGGAAGCTGTCGTGGAAGAAGTCAAACTGACCCGGGTGGAGAAAAAGGGCCTGCAGGCAGTAGATGTAGTTGTAGTAGCCGTCCTGCTGGCGGCAGGGGCAGCGCTACGCCTGATTATCCCGCCCTTTTTCGGCATCACCCCCAACGTGGTCATCGGCATGTATGTCCTGGCCATTATGCTCCTGAAACCCCGCCTGCCCCAGGTGCTGGGCATCGGCCTGGTGGCCGCTGCCGTCTGCCAGTTAACCACCAAATCCCTGTTGCCCTACTTGAATTTTGCCAGTGAACCGGTAGGGGCCATTGCCACCGCCCTTTTACTTTACCTGCCCTTCGATAAAAACAGCTTGCTAAAAACGATTAAACCCTTTGTTGTAACCTTCCTGGGCACCTTCGCCAGCGGCTTTACCTATATCACCATCTTCAAAGCCGTTACCCTTTTTGCCACCCTGCCGAAGAACCCGGCCTACACCTATTTGCTGCTGGTGGTTATTGTCACCGGGATTTTTAACGCCATCCTGGCGCAGGTCCTCTACTTCCCGCTGAAACAGTTAATGAAGAATATGTAGGCATTGCCTCATCTCGGAGGAACAAATGCTGGACCCCATCATTAAAGTAGAAGATTATACTTTTTATTATCCTGATAGTCAGGTGCCAGCCCTGGCGGGGATCAACCTGGCGGTGCGCCCGGGGGAGTTTGTGGGCCTTACTGGTCCCACCGGAGCCGGTAAGACCACCCTTACCCTGGTGCTGAACGGCATCATCCCCAATTTCCAGGGCGGCCGCCTGGCCGGACGGGTGACCATCGCCGGCCGGGATACGGCCGCCACCCCTTGCGCTCGGCTGGCCGGGATTATCGGCAGCGTCTTCCAGGACCCGGAGGCCCAGCTGGTAGCCGAAACGGTGGAGGATGAGCTGGCTTTCGGACTGGAAAACCTGGCCGTGCCCCGGGAAGAGATGCAGGCGCGCATTGCCGCGGCCCTGGAGATGGTGGGCATTACTGCCTTGTGCCATCGCTCCCTGCGCCAGCTCTCCGGCGGCCAGAAACAGAAGGTGGCCATCGCTGCGGCGGTGGCCCTGCGGCCGCGCGTCCTGGTCCTGGACGAACCGACTTCTGAACTCGATCCCCGGGGTACTATGGAGGTTATCGCCCTCCTGGCAAGGCTCAATCGCGAGTATGGCATGACTATCCTACTGATCGAGCAAAAGGTTAGTATCCTGGCGCCCCTGGTACCCCGGCTGGTCTGCCTGCATCAGGGTCGCATCGTGGCCGACGCCGCCCCGCGCCAGGTCCTGGCCCAGGAAAAGCTGGTCGCCGAACTGGGCCTGGAAGTGCCGCCGGTGACGGCTCTCTTCCGGTTATTATCCCGGACCGGCGTCTACCACGGCGACCTACCCCTGGCGGTAGACCAGGGCCGGCGGGAACTGGACCGGCTGTTGGGGATGTGAGCCCCCTTTGGGTGCCTGCATCTCCGTTAGCTGGCCATGTAAATATTAGCCTTGTAAGGGCGAGTTAAGGCCGTGCCCAATTGCCGGCCGAGTTCGTCAGGTATAAGGGGCGTATCATGCCCCGGAGGGAATCTGTCTCACTCACCCCCACATCTCACATCCCACATCTTATATCGGAGGAACAGCTATGATCCGGGCTGAAGCAATCGAGTTTACCTACCCTAATGGATTCCGCGCCCTGCAGGGCCTTTCCTTTCAGATCAAGGCGGGGGAATTTGTGGCCCTCATCGGCGAGAACGGTGCCGGCAAGACCACCCTGCTGAAGCTCCTGGGCGGCCTCCTTAAACCCACCGCCGGCCGCCTCCTGGTCGGCGGCCTGGATACTACCCGGGTGCGGGCGGTAGAACTGGCCCGCCGGGTCGGTTTCCTCTTCCAGAACCCGGACCACCAGCTCTTCCTGCCTACCGTCCGGGAGGAGCTGGCCTTCGGCCCCCGGAACCTGGGCCTTAAGGGCCGGACCCTGGCGGAGAGGGTGGCCGGGGCGGCCGCTGCCGTCGGCCTCACCTCTCACCTGGAGGCTAACCCCCGGCAACTGAGCAAAGGCCAGCGCCAGCGGGTGGCCCTGGCCTCCATCCTGGCCATGGAACCACCGGTCCTGGTACTGGACGAACCCACCACCGGCCAGGACTACCGCGAAGCCCTGGAGATTATGACCATTATCCAAAAATTACACCACCAGGGTCACACCGTACTTTGTGTCAGCCACGACATGGAGATGGTGGCCCGCTTCGCCGACCGCGCCCTGGTCCTGGGTGGGGGCGAATTGCTCCTGGACGGCTCCCTGGATGCTGTCTTCGCCCGGGAGGACATCCTGGCAGCCACCGGCCTGGTACCGCCCCAGGCCGTCCAGTTGGCCCGGCCCTACTGGGAAGCCGGGCTTTTACCGGGGGTATTGACGGTAGAAGAATTGTATGAAGCCATTATTACTGCTTTAAGGGGGGAGAAGGATGCCCGCCAGGTCCTTCCTGCATGAACTCAATCCCCTGACCAAGATGGTCTGGTCCCTGGCCGTCATTACCGTGGCCTTTGTCTTCCAACAACCCCTGCCCCTCCTGGGCCTCTGGGCCTCCGTCCTGGCCGTCGCCCTGGCCGGGAAGGTCTTGAAAGAGATCCTGCCGGCCATCCGGGGGCTGCTTATTTTTGCCGCCATTTTCATCCTCTTCCAGATCTTTTTGATCGATGAGGGTAACACGGTCTTTACCCTCATACCGGGGTCCGGTTTCGGCCGGGTTACCGACGTAGGGCTGGCGGCCTGCACCATGCTGGCTTTAAGGATGCTGGCCATGACCTCCACCATTCCGGTAATCCTGGCCACCACCCCGCCCAAGGATATGATCGTGGCCTTTGTCGAGCAACTGCGGGTGCCCTACGTCTATGCCTTGATGCTGGTTACTTCCCTCAGGTTTATTCCCACCCTGCAGGAGGAATTGAACCTGATTATCCAGGCCCAACGGGCGCGGGCTTATGACCTGGAAAGCCGTAATATCCTCCGGCGTTTCCTGGGCATCGTCCCCCTGGCCCTGCCCCTACTGCTGATATCCGTCCAGCGGGCGCGGACCATGGCCATCTCCATGGAAACCCGCGGCTTCGGCGCCGGCTCGCGCACGTCATTGCGGACTTCGACTTTCCGGACCCTGGACCTGGGGGTAATAGCCGGGTCCCTGCTTTTTACCGTGGCCCTGGTGGTCATCACCCTGTTCTAAAGATAAACAAAGTTAATCTATCCGCCCGGGAAGTCATGGTAAAGTTTATGCTATTTTCTCGTGGTACTGTCACGGCAGATCGGGACAGGTAATATATTTGCATCCTCTATATCGATAATTCCCTTTACACCCTCTCTTGGGCCATGTTCAAGGCCCACGACCTGGGCACCCTGCAGGAACAAAACACCCTAGCCATACCTGCGGAGTAGGGCGCAAGCCCAAAGGCGGGTAGCAATAGCGGCGCTATATTAGTGGGCTGCCTTGAGAAACTCGGTAAAGCTCATTTTCCCGGGTGGCTGCAGACGAGAAGCCAGGTATTGGGCCAGGGCTTCGTGCAGTTCTTCCATCCTTATGCACCCCCACAGCTAATATCATAAATTTGTAACCTGAAGTATAGCTATTTTGCACCGCATACCACTTTATCGCCGTAAAGCCCATGGCTGCAGGCGACTTTAGCCGTAGGGAGACTCAGTATCAGGGGAAATAGGTGGGCGCGGCTCAGGGTATGAGCCTGAGCCGGAATGGGAGAGACTACAGGTAATACTGGAAGGCGGAAGGGGTCTGCTTTATAAGCATGCAACATGAGCATCCTGGAACACCGACGTCACTAACTACCGAACGGCCGTACCCATCGCCCCTGTTACCATCAACTATACAAGGGCGGGAACAAGGCGGGCCAGAGATACAACTGGAATTAACTAACCTTGATAAGGTTTTCTGGCCGGAAGGCCTGACCAAGGGGGATCTGATTCGATATTATGTCGACATGGCCCCGGTGATCCTGCCCTACCTACGGGATCGCCCCCTAGTCCTGAAGCGTTACCCCGACGGTATTACCGGCGAGGCCTTTTACCAGAAGGAATGCCCGGCCTACGCCCCGGAATGGATAGCCACGGCACCTATCTACCACGCCGACAGCGATAAGACGATCAATTACATCCTCGGCAACAATGCCGCCACCCTGATCTGGCTGGCCAACCAGGGGTGCATCGAGGTCCACGCCTGGCTCTCCCGGGCCGTCCACCTGGAATACCCCGATATCGCCATCATGGACCTGGATCCGGCCCCGGGGGTGACTTTTAAAGATGTTCTGGATATCGCCCGCCTGGTCCACCAGGCCTTAAAGGAGTTTCGTATCAGCTGCTATCCGAAAACTTCCGGCGCCACGGGGTTGCATATCTTTATCCCCCTGGAACCCCGCTGGACCTTTCACCAGGTGACGGCAGCCATGGGCTACCTGGCGCGGCTGGTCGCCGGGGTTTACCCGCAGAAAGCTACTACCGAGCGATCAATCCCGAAACGCCGGGAGCGGGTCTACCTGGACTACCTGCAGAATGTCCGCGGCCGGTCTATGGCCTTTCCCTACAGCTTGCGGCCCCTGCCCGGGGCGCCGGTTTCGATGCCCCTGACCTGGGAAGAGGTGGAAAAGGGAAATTTCAGCCCGGCTGACTTTAACATTCGCACCGCCAGGGAGCGCCTGCAGGTTTATGGCGACCTTTATCAGGATTTCCTGGCGAAACCAAACGCTCTGGAACCGCTGCTTAAACTGGCCGGGGTTTAAACCCCGGCCAGATGTCGCTGGAATAAATTATTGTAATCGACCCGGTATCCACCGGTTCATAGTGAGCCCGGGCCATTAGGGCCATGATGCCGTTATACCCATGGCTCAACTTCCTGTGCAGATGGCCTGGTGTTGAGGTTGATCTTTACTGCAGGTAATCTTCCAGTTTCTTCAGGTCGTTGATATCAAATATATCGTCAATAATCTGTTGCAGCTGTGCGGAAATCTTTATGTTGGTTTACCGTTCACCGTGTTTTCCGCCCGTTGGGGCATAACCCACATTACTCCATCTTGCGGAAATGCTTTTCGGCCATGCCCTCCAGGATGCTGGTCGTCACCAGGCCGGCAACCGCAAGTTCCAGGGCCAACAGGGCTACGATGATGTTATACCCCTGGCCTAAGCGGGACAAGAGAAAGACCGATAGGACCAGGAGGAGAACCAGTGGCAGGGCCAGGACCATGGCGATGAGGCCGTTAAAATTGCCCTTCATGGCTTGCTGGGGGTCCACCCAGTCCAGGCGGGGGTAGGAGAGATCGACCACCAACCCCAGGGCGGCCACCGGCCAGCTGCTTAAGAGGCCCAGGAGGAATATGATAGCCAGGTATGCCAGGGGCAGGTGCAGGACCAGGTAAAGGACAAGGCTCACCAGGACGGCCCCCAGGACCGCGAAGGCCAGACTAAAGAGGAGTTTAATGCGAACCAGGAGCCGGGGTTCCACCGGCAGGGAGCGGAGTAGCCAGATAAATTTGCCTTCCCGGGAGATGGCCGTAGGGGCTACGTGGTTGATAGTATTCAAAAACATAACCATTCCGGCGCCACCCAGGGCTACCCAGCCGGCCAGGAGGGGCCGCTGGCTGAGTAAGGTCCAGCTAGCAGTATCCCCCCGGGATAGGGCAGGAATGGCCATTATTAAGGGGAAGACTATGGTACTTACCAGGCCGTTCATGACAAAGGTCGGTGTCCGCAGGAACAGTTTCAGTTCCCGGCGCCAGAGGGCGGCCGTAACGCCGGCAGTGGCCAGGCTCACCGGGGCCGGGCGCTGACGACGGCGCCAGCCCGGTCCTTCCCGGCCGGCCAGGAGGTCACGGAAGTAAACCCTTTCCGCTAACAGGGCTGTTAGGCCCACCACCACCAGGGATAGGGCCACCAGCAAGGATAGATTCACCCATCCGGTCACCTTATCTGGCATTGCCAGGGCCCCGGCGGCCCAGAGGGCCGGGGGGAAGGTGCTGCCGATGCGGCCGGCCATGCCCTGGAAAACCTCCAGGTTACCCGGCAGGTAAGCCGTCCCACCCGGGGCGAACCGCTGGCTGAAAAACTGGATGCCGATAGCCAGGATCAGTCCCAAAAGGCCCCCCAGGACCCGCAACACATCCCGCTGCCGGGAGAGATTGGCCACCCGGGCCAGGGCCAGGGTAAAGATAGTATCCAGGGCCAGGGGTAAAAGGGGTAGCATTAACCAGACTAGCAGCGCCATCAGCCAGTAGGCCAGGCCCCCGCCCCGGGCCAGGCCGTAACCCAAGAAGCCTGGAGCGATAATGACGGCAGCCGTCAAGAGCTCCCCCAGCATGACCACCAGGAATTTGGCTCCCAGGAGCTGACTGGGCCGCAGGGGCAGGTGGAGCATACCATCGATATCGTGGGCGAAATAAAAGGCCGACATCAGGTAAAACATGCCGAAGACCAGTACGACCATCTGCCCGGCCACGACTATGAGGACCGGCACCAGGGCCGGCTGGCTGGCGGCCAGGCAGGCCCTGGAGAGGGATAGGAAAAAGGAGAAAAAGAGTAACTCCAGGGGGATGAAACTTAGCAACACCAGTAAAGCCAAGAGCAGGAACGGCAGCTTTTTGCCGGCAAATCTCCCTTTGTCGCCCCGGCTACGAAAATTTATTTTCAAAGTGGTGATCAACAAGGCCTGCCAGGGACTGCGCTGGCGCCAGGTAGCCATAATTTTTGCCTCCGAGCTATTGTTCCTTAAAGTCCATCCTTTCAGGCGGCAGGTCGGCGCCGGTAATCTCCAGGAAAATCTGCTCCAGGGTTTCCTCGCCCTGGGAATGGCGGGCCTTGATTTCTTCCATAGTTCCCAGGGTCACCAGCCGGCCTTTATTAATGATCCCTACCCGGTCGCAAAGGTGCTCGGCCACCTCCAGGATGTGGGTGGAGAAAAAGACGGTATGGCCGGCATCGCAGTGGCGGCGCAGGATATCCTTCAGCAGGTAGGCGGAACGGGGATCCAGGCCGACCATGGGCTCATCCAGGATCAGCACCGGCGGCTGGTGGACCAGCGCCCCCATCAGGACCAGCTTCTGGCGCATACCATGGGAATAGCTCTGGATGCTGTCCCCCAGGGCGTCCTGGAGTTCAAAGGTGGCCGCCAGTTCCTCCACCCGCGCCTGCCTGGCGGCAACCGGCACCCGGTAGACATCGGCCAGGAACTGCAGGTACTCCAGGCCCGTCAGTTTTTCCCAGATGTCGGGGTTATCCGGGACAAACCCCAGGGAGCCCTTGGCGGCCAGGGGGTCCGCGGCCATATGGTGGCCGTTGATTATGACTTCACCGGAGGTGGGGGTTAACAGCCCGGCCATCATCTTGATGGTCGTCGTCTTGCCGGCGCCGTTGGGGCCCAGGAAGCCGAAGAGTTCGCCGGCCTGAACCCGGAGGTTCAGGTCGTCGACGGCTTTAACCCGTCCCTGGCGATAAACCTTGGTCAGATGGTTGAGTTCAATCACATGCAACCCCCCCGGATTTCGCTGCAGTTAGTCTACCATTTTACCGTCCCGGAAGCAACTGATCTGGCCGGCAACTGGCAACGCTATTTTTTCCCTTTAAGGAGATGTTGTATCTTTTCCGCGGATGTTTTACAATTATTATAACGGTAAAACAAAGGAGGGATATCGCAATGCCTATGGTAAAGATTTCTGCAAAAGGGCAATTGGTAATTCCAGCCCTTTTGCGCCGCAAATACGGCCTCCAGGCTCCGGGACGCGCTTTAATTATCGAAAAGGAGGGGCAAATCATTATTACTCCTGCCCCCTCTGACCCGGTAATTGAGGCTAGAGGTATGTTGAAAGGGAAACCATCACTTACCAGTACTTATGCGTCCTATAAGCAGGAGGAACGCCGGTTGGAGGAAAAACATGAACAACGACTGCCCTGAAAGCGCCGGGGATTATATCCTGGATGCCTATGCCGTTATTTGCTACCTGGAAGATGAGACTGGTGCCGAAAAGGTGGCCGAACTATTACAAAAAGCTCGGGGAAAAATGATCAAGCTTTTGCTGACCTGGGTAAATTTAGGCGAAGTATATTATCGCGTATATCGTAGAAATGGAGAAATAGAAGCTAAAAAAGTGTTAGAGACCGTTAAAAAATGGCCTGTGGAATTCCTCGCGGGTGATGAAGAATTGACCCTTGCTGCTGCGAAAGTAAAGGCTTTACATCTCCTTTCCTATGCTGATGCCTTTGCCATAGGGGCTGCCTTACAATATAAAGCCACAGTTGTCACCGGTGATCCGGAAATAAAGGAAGCCAGCAATAAATTGGGCTTCCCTTTGTTATGGTTGAAATAACTAATCGGGAAAAAGGTGGCGGCCCGGGGTGAAAGGCCGCCACCTTTTCGATTGGCTAATCAGTTGTACCCAGGGCTTTGTTCAGTTCGGTAACGCCCGTGAAGGGCAAAGATACCCTGCTAACCTCCCGGCCCTGGTCATCATAGCCCCTGGCGAAGATCTCGGTGGCCAGGATGGTTTTCTGGGGAATAGGGAAGGTCCAGACCTGCTGACCGACAGTTTCCGGTTTTTTAACAGCCTGGCCCAGGAGTTGATAATCCTTCTCGGTTATCCCCGTCCCGGTGGGTACGGCCCAGATCTCCACCCGGGCTAGGTTCTGCCCCTTGACCACCAGGTAGGGTGAGGCGATGGTGAAGGAAGCAATGCTAGCATATAGGTTTCCTCACCGCTGCCTGCCGGAGTGGGGGATTGTACCGGACTGACGGAATTCACCCGCATAATGGGCCCCCGCATATAGATATTGGGCTCGTTGGTCATGGTGCCGACCACTATCACCATCTGGCCAGCGTATTTCTCCAGATCCTTAGCTATACCGGTGGAGCCTTCTTCCGGCAGCAGCACCAGGCGGCCCTGGCCGGTTTCCAGTTCAAAGTGACGGCCTTCGACGTCGCTCACCACCAGCCTGCCGGTGGCGGTGACCCACGGAGTAGTGATGGTGGCCGTCAGGTTCTGAGCATCCCAGGCTACCGCAGCGCCCAGGGATTCCGCCAGGAAACGCAGGGGCACCATGATGCGGTCATTACTGCCATGTTGGACGGGTACATCGAGGGATACTCTCTTGCCATCCTGGACCGCTTTTTTAGTTCCGGGTTCCAGGACAATGGTGGTTTTTGCTGTCGTGATTATTACGGAATTGGTGGCTTCATTCCAGGTCACCCGGGCCTGGAGGGCTGCAGCAAGGGGTCGCACCGGCGCCAGCAGGCGGCCGCCCTGGAGCAGGGGCGGCGCATCCAGGTTCAACGGCTGGCCGTTGATAACGATGCTTATATCCCCGGGGCCGGCCAGGACGACACCGGCGGGAAATATGGCCGCCAGGAGGAAGAATAGAGTCAGCAGGATCAGGGACCGGGACTGGGGCCGTATATGTAGTGCGGGCATGGAAAATGACCTCCCTCTTTAAACTTTAAAGATTGGTTCTGCCCGATTACTGGCCAAACGCTTTCTCCCGAACATCTTTACAAGACACCCACGTCGCCGGGCGGCATCAGCAAGTACAGCCTCCGGATATCAGCGTTGCCAGGTTAGCAACTTATCACTCAGTTCTCAAGCGGCGGGCAGGGTGGTCTAAAACCCCGGCGTCTCTCGCTACCTGCTACCAGCCCTGGCATTGTTGGGATAATTACGGTCCGGGCAAGGTTATCACCCCCGGATATCCTTTCCAATATAGCTAGACGTATGGACAGGGCCAAAAGTTCCTTCCGGTGCATAATTCTCTATCATAATCGAAAAATAAAGCTGGTGCTGGTCTGTACAACTTTAAAATTTATTTGCTGACCATCTACAATACTTTTACGCCTATAATTAATTACCAGATCAGGAGGGAACTATCATGCCGGCTTACGCCAGACTCTTTGAGCCGATAAAAATCGGCCGGGTGGAGCTTAAGAACAAGATTGTCATGGCCCCTATGGGCGTCCTAGGCCTGGCCACCCTGGACGGTTGTTTTTCCCAGCGGGTGGTTGACTACTACGTAGAGCGGGCCAAAGGCGGCACCGGGCTGATTATCACCAGCGTCACCAAAGTCGATAATGAGATCGAGAAATTTAAGGCCGGGGCGGTGCCGGTGGCCACGGCGAACCCCCTGCACTTTATCGCCACGGCGGGTGAACTGACGGAACGGGTCCACGCCTATGGTACGAAGATCTTCTTGCAGTTAGGTATGGGCTTCGGCCGGGTGGCAGCGCCCATTCTCCTGGAAAGCCAGCCGGTGGCGCCGTCAGCCATCCCTAACTTCTGGGACCCCTCCCTAACCTGCCGGGAGTTGACCACGGCGGAGGTGGAGGTCCTGGTCCGACGGGCCAGCGAAGCGGCGGAGATCGCCGTCGAAGCCGGTTTTGACGGCGTGGAGATCCACGCCATGCACGAGGGTTACCTTTTAGATCAGTTCACCATTGCCTTATTCAATAGAAGGACGGATAAATACGGGGGTGCCCTGGAGGACCGGCTGGTCTTCCCCATGGAGATCGTCCGCGCCATTAAGGACCGGGTAGGTAAGGACTACCCCGTCCTGTTGCGCTTCAGCATCAAGAACTACATTAAGGGTTGGCGCCAGGGCGGCCTGCCCGGGGAGGAATTCCAGGAAAAAGGCCGGGACGTGGATGAAAGCTTGGCTGCGGCGCGGATCCTGGAAGCGGCGGGATACGACGGCTTTAATGCCGACGCCGGCTCCTACGACGCCTGGTACTGGGCCCACCCGCCGGTCTACCAGCAGCACGGCTGCTACCTGCCCCTTACCCAGAGGTTAAAAGAAGTTGTCAAGGTACCGGTCATCGTCGCCGGGAGAATGGAGATCCCGGAACTGGCGGAAGAAGCCCTGAACAAAGGCCAGGCCGATATGATCGCCATCGGCCGCGGCCTCCTCACGGATCCCTATTGGGTCAACAAGGCCATGGCCGGGAGGAGCCAGCATATCCGGCCCTGCATCGGCTGCCATGACGGCTGCCTGGGCCGGGGCTTCCTGGGCCGGCCCCTCTCCTGCACGGTGAACCCCGCCTGCGGCCGGGAAAAGGAGTACGCCATCGACCGGGCGCCGGTAGCAAAACAGGTCATGGTCATCGGCGGCGGCGTGGCCGGCATGGAGGCGGCTCGGGTGGCCGCCCTGCGGGGTCACCGGGTAGCCATTTACGAAAAGAGCGACCGCCTGGGCGGCCACGTCGTCGAGGCCGCGGTGCCGGAGTTCAAGGCTGATGACGGCCGCCTGCTGGAGTGGTACAAGACTGAACTCGGCGAGTTACAGGTGGCGATCCACTTGCACCAGGAGGTGACGCCGGAGTTAGTCCAGCAGCAAAATCCCGATGCGGTTATTGTGGCTACCGGTTCTACGTCGGCGATCCCCGACATACCCGGAGTCAATAAAGATAAAGTAACTACCGTCTCCGACCTCCTCCTGGGCAGGAAGCAGGCAGGGGGCCGGGTGGTCGTGGTCGGCGGCGGCCTGGCGGGTTGCGAAGCCTCCCTCTGGCTGGCGCAACAGGGTAAGGAGGTCACCATTATCGAGATCCTGGACGACCTGATGCGCGCCGGCATCCCCGTTCCTTATATGAACCGCATGATGCTTATTGATTTGCTTAAAATGAAGAAAGTCAAATGGTTGACAGAGACCAGCGTCCTGGAGGTGACTGATGCGGGCGTAACCCTTATCAGTAAGACCTACCGGCGTAGCAACCTGCCGGCCGACACCGTCGTCCTGGCCGTGGGCTTTGCTGCCGACCAGCGGCTCTACAACGCCCTACGGGATAAGACCCCCAACCTGTATCTCATCGGCGACTCCCGGGAGCCCCGGAACATTCTGGCAGCCATCTGGGAGGGCTACGAGGTGGGGCGGAGCATTTAGGCAATCTCTAACTTACGGGCTGGTAGTATAGGCACCGGGCTCCGGTGGTTCTCGGCTAGCAAACTTGGCACTCAGCCGTGCTCGGCGGCGGGGTGGCTTGGTTGTATAGTATCAGCTAAAAAGGCCCCTGGTAGTGCCTGCAGGCATACCGGGGGCCTCTTATTGCCGGGCGTTTCAGGGAGCAAGCCCCTGAATAAAGGTTTTGAGTCAACCTCAAGAGAATAGCTTATTTGCCAGCCGAATTCTCCTGGTAGTCATACGTCATCCGGGTGATAGTAGCGATATTGGCGAAACCCTGGTCCGGATCGGGAACGTCCTGGGAAAGGATGGTGAAGATGAAGGGCCGGGAGCCGAAGACCACGCCGACGTCACCGGGGCTACCCCAGACAAAGACCTCCTTGTGGGCTACAGTAACACCGGCGGGTATTTGCAAAGGAATACCTTCATTATAAATACCGTTGGCCATATCGTCCAGCAACCGGCGGCCGTTGGCGCTGGTATCGGCGGAATTCAGGGCGGCCTGGACATAGGCAGCCATATCCCGGGCGGTACTGAGGTTTTGCCCGTCCGGGAAGACGGTCTGGCCACCAAGGCTTTCCATATAACCGGCGATGCTGCCCTGGCCGACGAAATGGCGCAGCATGTTGTAAGCTATGTTGTCGCTGGTGGTAATGGCCAGGGTAGTCAAGGTACGCAGGGTGAATTGATCCCCGTCCTTGACGCTGAACTGCAGGATACCGCTACCGCCCTGGTAATCGGTGGCACTGTTGTAAGTCAGCTTTTGCTGCCAGTCCAGGATACCCTGGTCCACCAAGCTATTGATGAAGAGGACGGCCGGTAGTTTCACCGTGCTGGCTGCCGGCAGAGGAGTGTCAGCATTGATGTCGAAGGACCGGCCGGAGGCCAGGTCTTTAAAGTAGACGCCGTAGGTCCCAGGCTTGTCCGCCAGATAATTCTGGATCTGCTGCTGCAGGGTGGTATAATCGGGAACACCAGGCGAGGCGCCATCGGGAACGTTGAGATTCTGGCCGGGATAAATAACATCACTACTAAGATTATTGCCGGCCTTTAAGTCGGTGACGCTGGTACTGAAACGTCGGGCAATGGCCCACAAGGTATCGCCGGGTTGGACCTGATAATTCATGGCCCAGGCCACTAGGGGAAAGGCTATTATAGTTACCAGGGTGCCGGCTAGTAAAAAGAACTTGAACTTATGACGCCGGAACATCAAAGCACCTCCTGAGGATAGTTGGGGAAATATTAATTGATAGGAATGAGGGGGGGTGTCCCTTTAAATATTAAAACATAGAAGCGACGGTGAAAGATTAAAGAAGTATAAGTATCACCAGCGTAATTTTTACCGGTGGAGGAAAGTCCTGTAGCAGTTACCAGGGGCAAGGAGGGTAAAATCGGCAATCACTTTGCTGTTCCCACGAAATATATCTAGATACAATCTTGACATATTTTATAGCTGGAACTATACTTTAATTAGGTGAGGTGGTAATATGCGCCAAAAAATAGGTACGGCCATTAACCCCCGGCTGCTTTACCGGGCTAGGCTTTTTGCCAATCAAAAGCAAAAACATTTAAACGAAATAATCGAAGAAGCCCTGGAACAGTATCTGGCCCAAAGTAAAAAGAAAACCGGGGAAGGCTTGCTGTCTGTAGTTAGAAGTACTAAAGGGAGTTTACCGGTGCCGGCGGACCTGGTAAAGAAGGTCCTCGAGGAGGAAGCCTTTTTTGAGATTTGAGGAATTAAAAGCAGGAAGCAGCATCTTTATTGATGCGAATATCTTTATCTATCACTTCACCGGCATATCAGAGGAATGCAGTTTATTATTGGAGCGTTGTGAAGGGGAAGAGATCCTGGGGTTTACCACTACCAGCATTTTATTAGAAGTCATGCATCGTCTAATGATGCTGGAAGCCCTGGCCCGGGAACTGGTTACGCCGGGCAATATAGCCAAAAAATTAAAAAGTAAGCCGGAAATAGTTAAGCAACTCACTGCTTACGCCAGTCAGGTACAAAAAATACCGGAAATGAATATTAACATAATCCCCGTTACCCAGGAATTATGCTATCAGGCGGTTGCCTGGCAACAGAAGTACGGGCTAATGACTAATGATTCTATCCTTCTAGCCGCCTGCCGGCAACAGGACTGCCTGCATCTGGCCAGCAATGATTCAGCCTTTAGCCAGGTGGAAAATTTAACCCTATTACAGCCGATGGATGTGTGATCACCTGAAGATTACAATTATCGAGGATCACGGGAGGAGTGCCTGTGAAACATCATTCAAGCGAAGCGGATGCAAGAATCATGATTGATGACCTGCTCCGGCAAGCAGGTTGGGATCCCGCCGACAAATCGCAGGTACTCACTGAATTTCAGATCGGCTTACCTATCGCCAAAGTCGCCGAGTCTCAGGCTGAATATGAAGCCGGGCCATCCCGCAGGACACCTGATGGCGATGAGATCCCGACCGGGAGAGCGGATTATGTGTTGTTAGACTGTCGCGGCCGGCCGCTGGCCATTATCGAGGCCAAGCGCTCCGCTATTGAGCCCTACACGGCCAAAAAGCAGGCCCTCCCCTATGCCAGGAAGATAGGCTCACCTTTCATCTTTTTAACGAACGGTGAACTTATTTATTTCTGGGACTACGGAAACGATGATGCCCGCATCGTCAATTCGTTTTTTTCAAGGCGCGACCTGGAACGGCTTGTGGAGATGCGCGCAACTCGCCAACCGCTCGCTACAATCGAGATCCCCGAATACTACCTCCGTCAAGGGGAAACTCGCCAGGTTCGTCCCTATCAGCGGGAGGCAATGCAGGCGCTTGACCATGCGGTGGAATTGGGTAAGCGCCGTTTCTTAATCGAGCTTCCTACTGGTACGGGCAAAACAGACATGATTTGCCTGTACATTAAACGTCTCATCCAGGCAGGACGAGCTGAACGTATCTTATTCCTTGTGGACCGCGAGCAGCTCGCTAATCAGGCATTGGGAACCATTCAAGATATCCTGAATCAGTATAGCAGTTACTGGTTACGGCCCGGAATGGACCGCCAGGAACAGCAGATTACTGTTTGCCTTCTCCAGACTATGATCAGCCGGTATATGGAGTTTACCAGTGGGTATTTTGACGTTGTTATTGCCGACGAATGTCATCGTTCCATCTACGGCGCATGGCAGACTGCCCTTACACATTTCGACGCTTTACACATTGGCTTGACTGCGACGCCATCAGCCTATATCGAGCGGAACACCTTCCAGTTTTATCAGTGCAAGGATAGCCAACCGGATTTTGTGTTCCCCATCCAGCAAGCGTTCCGAGATGGCTACCTTGTCCCCTACAAATTTGCCACCGGTATCACGGTCATTCTCGCTGAAGGCGCGGAAGTAAATGATGAGACCTACGATCCGGCCGAGTTCGAGCGCAAGTGGACCAATGAAGACACAAACCGCAAGATGATGGAGGAGTTCGACCGCCTCGCCTGGGAAAACTACAAGGAGCTCGCGCCCGGTCAGAGTGTCGGCCCGGGCAAGACTATCGTTTTTGCCATCACTAAGCACCACGCTGCAAGGTTAGCTCATTATCTGAACGAACTGCACCCGGAACTCAAGGGCCGATATGCCGAGATCATCACCAGTGATGTTGCCAACGCTGATGATCTGATCCGCAAGTTCAAGTGGGAGAAATATCCCCAGGTCGCGGTCAGCGTGGGTATGCTGGATACTGGTTTTGATTGCCGTGAGGTTTTGCATTTAGTTATGTGCCGCCGCGTGCGCAGCCCTATCCTTTACCAGCAAATGCGAGGGCGCGGAACCAGGACCGCACCACACATCGGCAAGCAAAAGTTTGTCATCTACGATTTCTTCGGTAATCACGAGTACTTCAACGATAGCGATACCGACATTTTCAGCGGTGCCGGCCGTGGTCATGCAACTGGCGGCATTCGGAAACCGCCCAAATCGCCGGGCGACCTTGTCGAACTGGGTCTTGAAGATGAGTGGCTTTACGCTGTTACCTATATTGAAGTTGGTCCGGAAGGTGAGCGCATAGACAAGCGCGAGTACATTACCAACTGGGAGAAAACTGTACAGTCCAATGCCAAGGATGACCCGGTTCTTCAGAAGGTGCGTCGTGGCGAACTGCTCACGGAAGAAGAGGAAAAGGCTCTGGCCGGGCGTTTAAATCGGCCGGAGATGTACTTCAACGAGGAAAATCTCCGGCGAGCATACCGTCAGCCCGGCGGTAACCTGATCGACTTCATCCGGGCCGCACTGGGTAGCCTCAAGATCAAGGACCGCGAAGAGGAACTAACGGAAAACTTCCAGGCCTGGCTGGTGGCCAAATCCCTCACACCCCAGCAGGCGCAATACCTGTCGCTCCTTAAAAACCGGGGTATTGCCAGGGGCAAAATTGAGCTGGAAGACCTCTTCCAGCCGCCACTTTCCATCTTGAACGCTGCGGGGCTCGGCGTGGAACTCTTCGGGGAAAAAGGGCTCAAAGAAATCATCCAGGATATGAATGAATCGGTCTTCATGAAGAAGGTTGCATCGCCCAAGGAGAAGTGAAGAAGAAATGAACCAGGACTTGCGCAGAAAATTGAACCGGATCACTGACATCCTATGGGCCGGGGGAGTCACCAATCCAGTCACCTATATAGAACAGATTTCTTACCTCATTTACTTGAAGCTGCTCGATGAAGAGGAGTCGAGCCGCGAGCTCAAAGCGCGCCTTCTCGGTGAAAAAGCCAACGGCAACGGCAAATGCCTTTTCCCCGAACAGGCGGAGCGCTACCGCTGGAGTAAATGGAGATTCAAGAGCGGTCCGGACCTGCGTGACTTCGTGCGCGACCAGGTTTTCCCCTATATGGCTTCCCTGGTCCAAGAAGAGCCCCAGATAGCCGAATATTTCCGTGACGCGGTGCTCGAGATCGTTGACCCGAACGTGCTTAAGCAGGTGGTGGACGAGATCGACGGCATTGACTTTGCCAAACTGGGCACTGACGTTAAAGGCGATATTTTCGAATACCTGCTGACCCACCTCGGCCAGTCGGCTCTAAACGGCCAGTTCCGCACGCCGCGCCAGATCCGTACCATGATGGTGGAAATGGTGGACCCGGACGTGGGCGATACCATCTATGACCCGGCCTGCGGCACGGGCGGCTTCCTCATTGACGCCGTGGAATACATTCTCGCCAAGTACTCCGCCGAGCCTCAGGAAGTGCCCATTTACGGTGAGGAATGGCTGGAGAAACGCAGCCAGACCATCGAGGAGGCCAGGAAGGACATCCCGACTCTGCAGACTTACCGCAAGGGCGCGGGCGAGAAGATCGCGGATTGGGACCTGTTGGAGCACTCCATTTATGGCTACGACGTATCGCGGCAGATGATGCGAATTGCTATGATGAACCTGGTGCTGCACGGCATCCGTAAGGCCAACGTCAAACGCGCCAACACGCTTTCCGACATGGGCGGGCTCACCGAGGACGATCTTAATCGCCGCTACAAGGTGATCCTCTCTAATCCGCCGTTCGCCGGCGTGTTGCCCAGGGAGTCTATCCGCAAGGACTTACCTACGAACTCCAAAAAGAGCGAGTTGCTCTTTCTGGCGGTGATGATGGAAGCCCTCGCTCCCGGCGGCCGCTGCGCCGTGGTAGTGCCCGAAGGGCTACTCTTTGGTTCGACCTCGGCACATATGGAGCTTCGGCGCAAGCTGGTCGAGGACTACGACCTCCTGGCCGTAGTGTCGCTCCCCGCCGGCGTCTTCAAGCCCTATGCTGGCGTGAAGACCGGGGTGCTGGTCTTCCGGCGGCCTGCCGCCGGGGGCCGGAAGGACAAGAAAGCCAAGTACAAGGAAAAAGTCTGGTTCTATGATGTCCGTGCTGACGGCTTTGACCCGGATAAAATTCAGGCCGGCGGCAGGCCAGAGACACCAGATCGCAACGATATCCCCGACCTTTTGCGCCGATGGGAGGAATACAAGAAGTCTGGCTATAAGAACCCCCCCGGCGTTGAAGCAGAAACGTTTCTACCTCCTGGCAGCGATGAGCCGCGTTGCTGGTGGGCGTCGATAAAAACTATTGCGGAAAACGACTACAACCTGGCCGCCGGGCGCTATAAGCCGCAGGTCGCCGAGAACGCCCCGGACGAAGACCCGGCCCAGCTTATCCGTGAGACACTGGCTATCGAACGGGAAATCGCAAACGGCCTGGAGAAGTTGCTTCGGGAAGTGGAGGCAGGGGAATGAAGTGGCCGATGCTTCAACTTGACAAACTTGCCAGTGTTTCTGGAGGTAGTACCCCCAAACGTAATCGCTCTGAATACTGGGATGGCGATATTCCTTGGGTTACGCCGACTGATCTCCCACTGCCGGGGTCTGGGATAGCAGATGTTTACGATACGGCCGATCATATTACCGAGACGGGTTTACGTTCCTGTGCCGCAAACCTCCTTCCTGTTGGGACTGTACTCTATTCGTCTCGTGCGACAATCGGAAAGATTGGTATAGCTCGTGTTCCTTTGGCAACCAACCAAGGCTTCACAAATTTTATCCCCAAGCCAGGGGTTGATTCTAAATATCTAGCATACGCCCTCCAGTACTTTACAGGTGAGATTTCTTCTTTGGCTGGGTCAACGACCTTCAAAGAGATTAGACGTGGTGCACTAAAAAAATACAAATTGCCCCTTCCGTCCCCCTCCGAGCAAAGGCGAATTGTGGAGATACTCGATCAGGCTGATGCGCTGCGGAAGAAGCGCGTTGAGGCCGACGCCAGGGCTGCCCGTATCCTTCCCGCTCTTTTCTACAAAATGTTCGGCGACCCAGTCACGAACCCAAAGGGGTGGCCAACCAGGTTTTTGGGAGATCCGGATGTCGCCGAAATAAACCCACGCTTCGATGGAGGGAATCCTCAACCGGAAACCGAATTCGGTTTTGTGCCCATGTCCGATATTGATGAGAAATGGGGACGAATAGTCGGTTCCCAGTGCCGACCTTTTGCGGAGGTTTCTCGCGGGTACACTCCATTCAAAGACCGTGACATCCTATTCGCCAAAATCACACCCTGTATGCAGAATGGGAAAAGTGCAATCGCTTCCGGGCTACGGAATGGGTATGGCTTTGGCTCCACAGAGTTTCATGTTCTCCGTGCGGGAGCAATGGCGACCCCCGAGTGGCTTTACTGCCTCGTTCGCCTTAAAGTGTTCCGACGGCAAGCGGTAGCCAGCTTTACGGGATCAGCCGGGCAACAACGGGTACCGGTTGATTTTTTGAAGCGCTATCGTATTCCCTGTCCACCGCTTGAACTCCAACACCGATTTGCTGTGGCTGTGCAAGACATCCTCAACCGAGCGAACCAGGTTGACGAGTTGAAAAATAAAGTTGAGCAGATATTCCAAAATCTCCTCCACCGCGCCTTTACCGGCGACCTCACCGCCAAGTGGCGCGAGGCGCACATGAAGGAACTCTTGGCCGAGATGGAGCAGCAGGCTAAAGCGCTGGAGGCTCCCGCTTGCGAAAAGGGCAAACCAGAGGTGAGGACCAAGCGCCACGCCGGTCATGACATGTATAACAAGGCTGCCCTGGCCGCCTACATCACGCAGAAATGTCACGAGCCGGACCGGCCAATCGGTCGTGTGAAGCTGGCCAAGCTCTTCTACCTGGTGCAGCGCAAGGCTAAACTGGAGCTCACCGAAACCTTTGCCAAGCGCGCTGCAGGCCCGCTAGACGACGAGTTCTACAAGTTTCTAAATCTCGCGCAAAAGAAAGGGTGGGTCATTCTTGGTAAGGCTCAAGGCAAGCTGAAACCGGTTTGGCCCGGGGCAAATGCCGCCGAAGCTACCGAGCAGACTGCTAAATTACTCGGTCAAGCCAGGATTATGGTGGATCAGATGCTTGAGGGGATGAAGGGCTGGAGGTATCCGGTATTGGAGTGCTGGGCCACAGTCCTCGAGGCCGCCGAAGCACTTGACACCTTGGGCAGCCAGGTGACTGTAGCTTCCATTAAAGATGAGATTCAACGATACCCTGATTGGCGGGCCAAGCTCGAACGCAAAGAATTCTCGGACAGGAATATCGAAGCTGCACTTCGAGGGCTACGCAGCTTCGGATTTATTCCAACCCAAAACTAAAGGAGGCATATTATGGCCACGAAACCGGAAAATCACGGTAAACCTTGGACGGACAAGCAGGTTAAGCAATTGCAGAAGCTGGCCGATCAGAACACGCCCACGCGGGTGATCGCGCTCAAACTGGGACGCACCGAGGATGCAGTCCGCGCCAAGGCAAGCGAGGAAAGTATCACGTTCAATAAGGTGGACCCCGATGTCAAGACACAAAATGAAAAATTTTAAGCTACAAACAGATGTTTCGATAAGGTTATATTTGGAAATTGATTATCTTGATATGGCTTGTTTAGTTTCCAGATATGGATACTAGTTCCTGGGAATCGGCTGCCTGATAGTAAATTTGAGCCGGTGTATAATAGCCCAGGGATTGGTGGAGGCGTTGTTCGTTATAAAATTTGAGGTAGTTTTTAATGCCCTCACGGGCTTCCCTGGGAGTCTGGTATTCATGGAGGTAAACCTCTTCATACTTCAAGCTACGCCATAATCGCTCAGTAAAGATGTTGTCATGGGCCCGACCCCTGCCGTCCATGCTAATGGCTACACCGGCTGCCTGGAGGAGACTGATGTACTGGTGACTCGTAAATTGGCTCCCCTGATCGCTGTTGATAATCTCCGGCCGGGCTTGATGCAGAGCCCTTTGGACAGCCTCTAAAACAAAGGGGACCTCCAGAGTCTGGTCCAACTCCCAGCTTACGACGTAGCGGGAGTACCAGTCGATGATGGCGACCAGGTACATCCATCCCCGTTTTAGCCGGATGTAGGTGATATCAATGCCCCAGACTTGATTGGGGTGATCGATTGTAAGATGGCGCAAGAGATAGGGGAAGGTCTGGTGTTCCTGATTTCTTTTGCTCAGATTGGGACCAGGACAGATGCCGGCTATCCCCATTTCCCGCATATGGCGCTGCACGGCCTTGCGATTGACCAGATATCCCTCCCTTTGTAGTTGAGCCGTTATGCGCCGGGAACCATAAAATGGAGTCTGGGTATAGATCTCGTCGATACGGCGCTTAATGGCCACCTCCTCCGGGCTGGGCTCAACGGGTTTGTAATAGAGGCTGGTGCGGTTAAGCCCCAAGAGTTCTGCTTGGGCCATGATGGGTATTTCGGAATTGTCCCATTCCACCAGGGCCACGCGTTCAGCTCGGGTAAGGTCAGAAACCAGATTTTTTTTCAACCAGGCCAATTGGGTGGTGAGCTTCCCTACTTCAGCATACAACTCCTGGAGCTGCTGCTCATAATCGGCCTTAAGAGCTGCGACTTCATTATGCCTGTCAGTAAATAGGCTCGGCAGTTCTTTAATGGCCAGGGCCGTCCACCGATTGAGCTGGGTTGGATGCACCCCGTGTTCGGATGAGAGTTCCGAGATGGATTTTTCCTCTTTGAGAATTTCCAGCACCACTTTGGCTTTAAATTCTGGTGAGTAGCTTTTCCGAACAGACATTTTTATCTTAGGACCCCCTGTTTTTGTGTCTTAAATCCTGGGTCCATTATACAAGCCGACCAACCAGTCCCCGTATAACCGCCGCCGTAAATGAGGGGTTGAGCGCACATGCACTGTTCATGCGCCGGAGTTGGAACTGACAGATGAGCAACTCCGTGCCCTCCTCCTCAAAACGGATTCCTGGCTCATGTATATTCTGCAAATATGGGAGGGGACGAAATAGCTGTGCTTACCGCCATAGAAATCGCGAATTTTAAGGCCTTTGCCGAAACGCAACGGATTCCCTTGCGCCCCCTCACCCTGATCTACGGGGCCAATAGCTCGGGGAAATCGAGTATTATTCACAGCCTGATTCTGGCTCGCCATGCATTGGAGACGGGCGATTTGGATGTACATCGGACCACCGTGGGCGGTGAGTCCGTGGATTTGGGAGGGTTCCGCCAATTTATCCATCGCCGGGATGTTAACCGCCGGATGGAGTGGTCGGCGGAACTTGACACGGCGTCGTTGAGGGGCCGAATGGCCGAACTTCTAGCTCCGGTGAAGCGGCTGACAGTCTCTCTTGCGGTGGGAATGGCATTAGATGATCAGGGACGGCCTCTCCCCGAAACCTTGCCTGAGATTCATACTTATGAGGTTCTGGGCGATGATAGAAGCCTGATGCGCATGAGTAAGCGCCCAGACGGTAAGCTGCAACTGGACCGGCTGGATCACCGGCACCCCGTTTTCCGGGAAGTCGTGAAGGCGATTGTGGAGATGTCCACAACCACCGAAACCCTTCTGCCTTCCGATTTCGAAGGGTTAGAGGAGGCCATCACAGAAGTTGTTCCTAAAATCGTTGCCTCCGCAGGGAAGTTTCTGCCCGAGGGACTCACCAGATCAGAGGTTTTTAACCCCGGCACGCAAGCTTCGCTTTTTCCTGTCAGCCGCGGACGCCGTCGGGAGGATTTGGCCGCTGCCGTCCAGTTTTTCATTCCCCGTACACTGGACGAGTTGATACGGGGCATTGGACAGGCGGTTGCTGAGGAACTCTCCCGGTTTCAGTATTTGGGCCCCCTCCGGTCTTATCCACCACGGCATCTGGCCTTTTCACAGCATCATGACCCTAATTGGATTGCCGGCGGGGGTTATGCCTGGGATGTGGTTCGTCGCGATTCCCGTGTGCGCGAATTGGTTAACGCTTGGCTCACCGCCCCGGATCGGCTGCAGACGCCTTATGAATTGGTTTTGAGAGATCTCGTAGGGATTGACCAACTCGGCGGGCCGTTACTCGAGGGTCTTGAACGGCTGAATGAAGAAGGACTTGGCATAGAACACGAAATCGACGAGGACCAGATGGGTCCCTCATGGCCCGTAATCAAGGACCTTGAAGCAGAGGCGACAAAGATCCGCAACCTTATTCAGTCTTCGGATATTGAGAAACTCAACGAACTCATCATGATTGATCGCCGTTCGAACACTATAGTGAGCCACCGGGACGTAGGAATCGGTGTGAGCCAGGTTCTACCAGTTCTGGTGGGGGCCTATGCTTCCAAGAAACAGATTATCGCCATCGAGCAACCTGAGATTCACCTTCATCCGGCGTTACAAACCGATCTGGGCGATGTGTTCATCCAGTCGGCGCTTGGTGACGATCAGAACCGTTTTCTGATTGAGACCCATAGCGAACACTTGCTTCTGCGAGTCATGCGGCGAATGCGTGAAACCAGTAACGGCAACCTTCCGAAAAACGTACCAATGGTCAAACCCGAAGACGTGTGCGTACTTTTCGTGCAGCCCAGGGGCACCTCTTCAGCTGTGCGCCATTTGGAGTTGGATGAGGATGGACAGTTTCTTGATGCTTGGCCGGGCGGCTTCTTTGAAGAAGGATACCGTGAAAGGTTTGCTTAAAGGAGGGACTGCCTGTGCTGTATGAATTCGCCATGACACCAGATTTGTTCGACGCATCCAGAGTAAATACGGACGGCACGGCCGGCATCGTACTGGTCGAACTTCTGCGAGGAATTGCGGAAAACGGGCTCTTAGCGAATCTCCATAAAGATCGCTGGCTACGCCATGTCACCGAAGCAAGGGTTTCTACGCTCCCTCCTACATTGAAAGACAAGGTCATGACCTGCCTGAAGGTCCTGCATGACCGGCACCGCCTGGTCCGCCACCCGAAATGCATGAGTGGCGATCCATCATCTGATCTGGATTGACTCAACCTGGCATTAGATTCCCATCGGCGAATTCCCTTTCATGGAATTATATTGAGCCAAATTCTTATGGACTCCTGTGACCAGGAATGTGGCGCCTTTGTCGAGTTTCTCGGTGCCTTGGATTCGCCCCAATGGGATAGGAGACGACAGCGTACTTTTACTTTAACAAAGTCCACTGCTGATTATCGAGCAGCACTTACCCCAATCTTGCGTTATGCAAAATCGCTCTCCCTGATTGATCCCTGGCTGAATTCCCATGAGTCCCGCTATTTTGACACCGTTACAATTTGCTCAAACGTCATGGGTCAAAGGGGATATGCCAGGCTCCAGGGCCGTATCCACATCCATGCGGAATACCGAAATCAGAAACCGGACGGCCGCACCGTCAGCGATTACCTGGATGCATGGGATCAGAAACTCCGCCCACTGATCGCAGCAGACGGTCATCGCTTCAAGGTTTTTCTGTGGGAATCACTACGGGACTCAGAAACGATGCATGACCGTTTCATTCTAACCGATCAGTGCGGAATATCCACGCCTGGAGGTTTGGATTGCCGAACCGATTCCCACGGGAACAGCACTGACTGGAGCCTCCTCGATGAGGATGTACGTAGAAGAAGATGGAATGATTACGACCCTGTTATGAGCCCGTTTAAGCTTCGCGGTGAAAGGGAAATTTCATGATTGGAACGTTATGGCGCGAAAACTTATTGACAGCTACCACCCCTTTTGCTATTATGGGGGCGAAAAGAGAATAAGGAAATGGTCTGTATAACCGGGGGAATAGGGCTTCCGGGTTTCTACCGGGCAACCGTAAATTGCCCTGGCTACAGCCTGAAAGTGTACCTCAGGGTTCCGCGCGGGGGCTGCCGCGGCCAGGTCCGAGTGGTACAGGCACTTTCGTGCTACACCGGAGGGACAAAAACCCAGGCGGGTAGGTTTCAGCGTTGCGCGACCTACCCTGGCCTGGGTTCTTTAGTTTACAAGACACCCAGGCCGCCAGGCGGCACCAGCAATGGACGAAAGCACGTTATTTTCAGGAGGGGTTACTGGGAAGAGGTGGAAATAAGAGTTAAATTATACTTTATGATCTCTATGCTCATTAATGGGAGCAGAAGCGGAGATGAAGTGGAGATGAACCGGACCGGGAGTTAAACTATATTTAAACAGGAGTAGATGGCAAAGAGCATAAAGCTGCTTGATGTAATAGATGCTAAATTTTAAGGAAAAGGAGGAATTTGATGCATCCTGTACATATAGGTATTGTCATGGGCAGCGACTCCGACCTGCCTATTATGGCTCGGGCGGCGGCTATGCTGGACCGCTTCCAGGTCCCTTATGAAGTTAAAATCCTGTCCGCCCATCGTTCCCCCGACGCCGCTCTGGAATACGCCCGCAAAGCAGCCGGCCGGGGGCTCAAGGTCTTGATCGCCGGCGCCGGGGGTGCGGCCCACCTGGCCGGCGTCCTGGCGGCAGTGACCACCCTGCCGGTCATCGGCGTTCCCATCCATACGGCGGCCCTGGGCGGCGTCGATTCCCTTTACGCCATGGTCCAGATGCCCCGGGGTATCCCGGTGGCCACTGTGGCCATCGATGGTGCGGCCAATGCCGCGATACTCGCAGCCCAGATTCTGGCTGTCAACGATGGGACCCTCCGGGAACGCCTGGCGGCCTATAAAGAAGAACTGGCCCGCGAGGTGGCGGCCAAAGACGCCCGGCTGACGCAACGGGGAATCAAAGGTTATTTGGGGGAGGAACGGAAATGATTGAACGCTATACCCTGCCGGAAATGGGGAAGATCTGGGAAGCAGAGCACAAGTTCCGCACCTGGCTGGCTATTGAGATCTACGCCTGTGAGGCCTGGGCCGAGCTGGGCCGGATCCCGCCGGCGGCCCTGGAAGAGATTAGGGCCAGAGCTGATTTTAACCTTGACCGCATTAACGAAATCGAAGCCACCACCCACCACGATGTCTTGGCCTTTCTAACGGCAGTGGCGGAAAAGGTGGGCGACGCCTCCAAGTACATCCACCTGGGGATGACCTCCTCCGACGTTCTGGACACGGCCCTGGCCGTGCAGATGCGGGACGCCGCCGGCCTGCTCTTACAGCGCCTCCGGGATCTACGGGCCGAGCTGGTAGAAAAGGCCCGGGAGCACAAGTACACCTTGATGATCGGCCGCACCCACGGTGTCCACGCTGAGCCCACCACCTTCGGCCTCAAGATGGCCCTGTGGGTTATGGAGGTGGACCGCCACCTCGCCCGGCTGGAACAGGCCCAAGAGATGATCAGCGTGGGCAAGATCTCCGGCGCCGTGGGTACCTTCGCCAACATTAACCCCCGGGTGGAGGAACACGTCTGCCGGCGCCTGCGTCTCCAGCCCGCCGGCGTCTCCACCCAGATCATCCAGCGGGACCGCCACGCCCAGTTCCTGGCCACCCTGGCCATCATCGGCAGTTCCCTGGAGAAAATGGCCACGGAGATCCGCAACCTCCAGCGCACCGACATCCTGGAGGTGGAAGAGCCCTTCGCTAAAGGCCAGAAGGGCTCTTCGGCCATGCCCCACAAACGCAACCCTATTTTATCCGAAAGGGTGGCCGGCCTCGCGCGGGTGTTAAGGGGCAACGCCCTGGCCGCCATGGAAGACATCGCCCTCTGGCACGAGCGCGACCTGACCCACTCCTCGGTGGAACGGGTAATTATCCCCGACAGCACTATCCTGCTGGACTACATGCTGGTGAAGTTCACCGGGATTATCAGGGGTCTCAACGTCTACCCGGAGAATATGCGCCGCAACCTGGAGGCCACCCACGGCCTGGTCTTTTCCCAGCGGGTCCTCCTGGCCCTGGTGAACAAGGGCGTCCTGCGGGAGACGGCCTATGCCTGGGTGCAGCGCAACGCCCTCCAGGCCTGGCAGACCCACCAGCCCTTTAAAGAACTGGTCCTCAAAGATCAAGACATCAAGGCCCATCTGGACCCGCAGGAAGTCGAGGAACTTTTCGATTACGACTATCACCTGCGCCATGTGGACTACATCTTCCGCCGCGCCGGTTTGGAGTAACCCCGGGACCGGTATAGAAATTTCAAAAGGAGCGAGCTGCCATGCTTATTAAGGGAGAATTACTTTATGAGGGTAAAGCCAAAAAGGTTTACCGGACGGACGACCCGGATTGTTATTTAGTGGAATTTAAAGACGACGCCACGGCTTTTGACGGCCTGAAAAAAGGCACCATCGCCCGCAAGGGGGAAATTAACACCCGGCTGTCGGCCCTGTTATTTACCATGCTGGCCGGCCAGGACATCCCTACCCACTTTATCGAGCAGACCGGTCCCCGGGAGATGCTGGTAAAGGCAGTCAAGATCATCCCGGTGGAAGTGGTAGCCCGCAACATCGCCGCCGGCAGCCTGGCCAAACGCCTGGGCCTGGAAGAAGGGACAGTCCTCAAGCGCCCGGTGCTGGAGTTTTACTATAAATCCGATGAACTCCATGACCCCATGATTAATAACTACCACATTGCCGCCCTGGAACTGGCCACCGCTACCCAGATTAAAGAAATGGAAAGCTACGCCTGGAAGGTTAATGAGCTACTGACGGGATTCCTGCAACCGGCCAACCTGGTCCTGGTAGATTTCAAACTAGAGTTCGGCCTCTATCATGACCGGGTTCTCCTGGCAGACGAGATCTCCCCTGATACCTGCCGTTTCTGGGACAGTAGCAGCGGCGAAAAACTGGACAAGGACCGCTTCCGCCGCGACCTGGGCGGCGTAGAGGATGCCTATGAGGAAGTCCTGCGCCGGGTAGAAAGCTTGTGCGGTTAGGGCTGTTTGCGCGGTAGCATCAGAAAGGCATATGAAATAGCAGATGTGGCGTATAGGTGCTGGCGTGTACAGGCGCAAGGCGACTTTGGTTTGAGGCGTCAGCAAACTCGAGCTGTGCCGTAGCGAGGCGGCGGTGAACGGGATGGGGGAGCAAGGCTGAGCGTTAAGTTTGCTAGCCGAAAACCACTGGAGCCGGAGCCTGTACCGCCAGCAGTATTAACGGGGTTGTTCCACTAATATCCGTCTGTGGAAGAGGTGTAGCGTCTGTGTTACTGGCTAAAATTCACGTCACCCTGAAGCCTGGCGTCCTCGACCCCCAGGGTGAAGCTGTAGCCGGGGGTCTTAAAGCTATGGGATATGCCGGCGTTGCTGCGGTGCGCGTCGGTAAATATCTGGAAGTCCGGCTGGACCGGGATGACCGGGCGGAGGTAGAACGGCAGGTCGAAGAGATGTGCCGGCGCCTCCTGGCTAATCCGGTAATCGAGGAGTACCGCTACTCGCTGGAGGAGGTTACCGGCGCATTCACATCCTGATTTACTCCCGGGGGGCTGAGTCCCGCCAGCGAATACTAAAAACGGCGGGAGCCAGGTGATTTTGAAGGCCTGAGGGGTTTCCATTTGGAAATGTGGAACTGGCTTTAGCCAGTTCCGACCAGCCTCCCACCCCTCACTTCCCACCTCTCACATCTCATATACGGAGGAACAGCCATGAAATTTGGCGTCATCGTCTTTCCCGGCTCCAACTGCGATCAGGACGTCCACTACGCCCTGGGCAGGGTCCTGGGCCAGCCGGTAGACTACCTCTGGCACGGCGACACCCGGGTGGCGGGGTATGACTGTCTGGTCCTGCCCGGGGGCTTCTCCTACGGCGACTACCTGCGGGCCGGGGCCATTGCCCGCTTTGCCCCCATTATGCCGGCGGTCATCGATTTTGCCCGCTCCGGGGGCCTGGTCCTGGGCATCTGCAACGGTTTCCAGATCCTCCTGGAGGCCGGCCTTCTGCCCGGGGCCATGCAGCGCAACGCTTGCCTCCAGTTCCGCTGCCAGTGGACCCACCTGAGGGTGGAGAATAACGCCACGCCCTTTACCAACCGTTTCCGGGAGGGGCAGGTCATCCGCATCCCCATTGCCCACGGGGAGGGTAATTACTACGCCGACGCCGCCACTCTGGCCGAACTGGAGGCCAACCGGCAGGTGGTCCTGCGCTACTGCACCCCGGACGGCGCCGTGACGCCGGCGGCCAACCCCAACGGCTCGGTGGGCAATATCGCCGGCATTTGCAACCGGGAGGGCAATATCCTGGGGATGATGCCCCACCCGGAACGCTGCGCCGAAGGTATTCTAGGCGGCACCGATGGCCGGGAATTGTTAGCTTCTATTATTGACTGGTGGCAGGGGGGAAAGCGTCTTGGAGCCTGAAGTCTACCGGCAGATGGGCCTGACAGACGTGGAGTTTGCGAAGATTAGGGCCATTCTGGGCCGGGAACCCAACTACGTAGAAGTGGGCATGTTTGCCGTCATGTGGTCCGAACACTGCGGCTATAAGAATTCCCGGCCGGTGTTAAAGATGTTCCCGACGAAGGCCCCCTGGGTCCTCCAGGGGCCGGGGGAGAACGCCGGCATAGTCGATATCGGTGATGGCCAGGCCGTAGTATTTAAAATCGAGAGCCACAACCACCCCTCGGCCATCGAACCCTTCCAGGGGGCGGCCACCGGGGTGGGGGGTATTGTCCGCGACATCTTTGCCATGGGGGCCAGGCCCATTGCCGTCCTCGATTCTTTACGCTTCGGCCCCCTGGACGACCCCCGCACCCGCTACCTCATGAGCGGGGTGGTGGGGGGTATCGCCTTCTACGGCAACTGCCTGGGCCTGCCCACGGTGGCCGGGGAAGTTTACTTCGAGCCTTCCTATGCCGGCAACCCCCTGGTCAACGCCATGGCCGTGGGCCTCATTGAGCAAAAGGATATCCGCCGAGGCACGGCTGCCGGCGTGGGCAACAGCGTCATGCTGGTAGGCGCCCGCACCGGCCGGGACGGCATCCACGGCGCCACCTTCGCTTCTGAGGAGCTGAGTGAGGCCTCGGAGGAGCGGCGGCCTTCCGTCCAGGTGGGCGACCCCTTCCGGGAGAAGCTCCTCATTGAAGCCTGCCTGGATATTATTAAAGAAGATTTAATCATCGGCATGCAGGATCTGGGCGCCGCCGGGATCACCAGCTCCTCCTGCGAAATGGCGGCCCGGGCCGGTACCGGCATGGAGATCGACATCGACCTGGTGCCGCGGCGGGAAGAGGGCATGACCCCCTATGAGGTCATGCTGTCGGAGTCCCAGGAGCGGATGCTCCTGGTGCCCAAAAGGGGCGCTGAAGAGAGAATCCGGACCATTTGCCGGCGCTGGGGCCTGGAAGCGGTAATTATCGGCCGGGTAACGGACGACGGCCTGATGCGCATCAAGGAAAACGGCCTGGTGGTGGCTGAAGTACCGGCCCAGGCCCTGACGGACCAGTGCCCCCTCTACGAACGGGAACGCCGCCGGCCGGCCTACCTGGACGAAGTCCACTCCAGGGACCTGGGCCACCTGCCGGAACCAGAGGATTACAACCAGGTGCTATTGCAGTTGCTGGCGGCGCCGAACCTGGCCAGTAAAGAATGGGTTTACCGCCAGTATGACTATATGGTGCGCACGGACACGGTGGCCGGGCCCGGGGGCGACGCCGCCGTCCTGCGGCTCAAGGGAACCGGTAAAGGTTTGGCCCTGACGGTGGACGGCAACGGCCGCTACTGCTACCTGGACCCGGAACGGGGCGGGGCCATCGCCGTGGCCGAGGCGGCCCGGAACCTCGCCTGCGTGGGCGCGCGGCCCCTGGCCATCACCGATTGCCTCAACTTCGGCAATCCCGAAAAGCCGGAGGTGGCCTGGCAGTTTTACCAGGCGGTAACCGGTATGAGCCGGGCCTGCGCGGTCCTGCAAACCCCCGTCACCGGGGGCAACGTCAGCTTTTACAATGAAACCGAGGGCGAGGCCATCTATCCTACGCCCGTAGTGGGCATGGTCGGCCTGCTGCCGGATATCGAAAAACGCTGCGTCATGGGTTTCCGGCGGGAGGGGGACGTTATAATCTTGCTGGGAGCGACTTACTCGGAGCTGGGCGGCAGTGAATACCTGGCCGCAGTCCACGGCCTGGTGGCCGGGCAACCCCCGGCCCTGGATCTGGAGCGGGAGGCTGCCGTCCAGGCCCTGGTCCGGGCGGCCATCGCCGCCGGCCTGGTGACGGCCGCCCACGACTGTGCCGAGGGTGGTCTGGCCGTGGCCCTGGCGGAGAGTGTCCTGGCCGGAGGCCTGGGGGCCGAGGTGGCCCTGGCGGGCGAGCTGCGGCCGGATTGGCTCCTTTTTAGCGAAAGCCAGTCGCGGGTGTTGTTGGCGGTGGAGCCGGCGACGGTGGCGCGGGTCCTGGACCTGGCCCGGGAGCAGGGCGTACCGGCGGCGCCCATCGGCCGCTGCGGCGGCCGGGAGCTGGTTATACAGGTTAACGGTAGAAAGATCATTAGTCTTAGCCCTGGGGAGATGGAGAAAACATGGCGGGAGAGCATACCGGCCTTAATGGCCCGGTGAGGGGAGGGACGCCCTGGCACGAGGAGTGCGGTATCTTCGGCATCTACGCGCCGGGCCGGGACGTGGCGCGCCTTACCTATTATGGCCTCTTTGCCCTGCAGCACCGCGGCCAGGAGAGCGCCGGCATTGCCGTAGCCGGCGGCCGCCACATCGCCGTCCACAAGGGTATGGGCCTGGTGGCGGAGGTCTTTAATGAGGACAACTTGCGGACCTTGAAGGGTGACCTGGCCATCGGCCACGTGCGCTACTCCACCACCGGCGCCAGTTCCCTGGTCAACGCCCAGCCCTTGGTCTTCCGCTACCTGCGGGGCATGGTGGCCATCGCCCATAACGGTAACCTGACCAATGCCAGCGAGCTGCGGCGGGATCTGGGAGCCAGTGGCTCCATTTTCCAGTCCTCAACCGACAGCGAGATTATCGTCAACCTCATCGCCCGTCACAGCCAGGAGCCCATCGAAGCAGCCCTGCGCCTCTGCCAGGAAGAGCTCCGGGGCGCCTACTCCCTGGTGGTCATGACGGAGGAACAGCTCATCGGCGTCCGCGACCCCCACGGCGTCCGGCCCCTGTGCCTGGGCAAGCTGGGGGAAGACTGGATCCTGGCCTCGGAGTCCTGCGCCCTGGATACCCTGGGGGCCGATTTTATCCGGGACCTGGAGCCGGGGGAGATCGTGATCATCGACGGCCGGGGGGTCCGCTCCCTCCAAGGACCGCGGGCCCCCCACCGTGCCCACTGTATCTTTGAATACGTCTACTTTGCCCGGCCGGACAGCACCCTGGACGGGGAGACCGTCAACCTGGTGCGGCGGGAACTGGGCCGCAACCTGGCCCGGGAATACCGGGTGGCGGCCGACGCCGTTATACCGGTGCCCGACTCGGGTATCGCCGCCGCCGCCGGTTATGCCGAGGTGGCCGGATTGCCCTTTGTGGAGGGGCTGATGAAAAACCGCTACGTCGGCCGCACCTTCATCCAGCCCACCCAGGAGATGCGCGACCTGGGGGTACGCCTGAAACTTAATCCCATCAAGCCAATTTTAAAAGATAAAAGGGTAATCATAATTGATGACTCCCTGGTGCGGGGGACCACCAGCCGGCGGATCGTAGCCATGCTGCGCCAGGCCGGGGTGCGGGAGGTGCACCTGCTGGTGGCTTCACCCCCGGTCTTTCACCCCTGTTATTACGGTATTGACACCAGCGCCCGGGGCGAGCTCATTGCCGCCCAGTACACCCTGGAGGACATCCGCCGCCACGTCGACGCCGACAGCCTCCACTACCTGAGCCTGGAGGGTCTCTTCAGTTCGGTAAAACGGGGGGCGGAGGAATTCTGCGCCGCCTGCTTTACCGGCCGCTACCCCATTCCCATCCCCTCCCCGGAGGAGGCTACCAAATATAGCCTGGAAGGGTGATGCGGAGGGTAAGAATTCTATTTGCGGAGGAAGATGTAATGGTGGCTAGCGAAGGCTTCACCTACTCTGCCGCCGGCGTGGACATCGCCGCCGGCAACCGGGCGGTTGAGTTAATGAAGGAGCACGTCCGCCGGACCTTCCGGCCCGGGGTGCTGGGGGACCTGGGCGGCTTTGGCGGCCTCTTTGCCCTGGAACCCGGGCACTATCGACAGCCGGTACTCGTGGCGGGCACCGATGGGGTAGGGACGAAGCTGAAAATCGCCTTTCTCCTGGACCGCCATGACACCATTGGCATCGATGCCGTGGCCATGTGCGTCAACGATATCCTGGTCCAGGGTGCCGAGCCCCTATTCTTCCTGGACTACCTGGCGGTGGGGAAGATGGTGCCGGAAAAGGTGGCCGAAATCGTTGCTGGGGTGGCCGGGGGGTGCCGCCAGGCTGGCTGCGCCCTGATTGGCGGCGAAACAGCGGAGATGCCGGGTTTTTACCCGGAAAACGAATACGATCTGGCCGGCTTTGCCGTGGGCGTTGTCGAGCGGGAACACCTTTTGGACGGCCGGGGTATCCGGCCCGGGCAGGTAGTCCTGGGACTGGTCGCCAGCGGCCTGCACTCTAATGGTTTCTCCCTGGTGCGGCGGGTTTTACTGGCCGAAGCCGGCTATTCCCTGGAGCAGTTACTGCCGGAACTGGGTCGTACCCTGGGGGAAGAGCTCCTGGAACCGACGCGGATCTATGTAGCCAGTATTTTACCCCTATTGCAAGAAGGAGTAATCAAGGGTCTGGCCCACATCACCGGCGGGGGGCTCGTTGAGAATCCGCCCCGGATCCTACCGCCGGGCTGTAGCCTGCGCCTGGACCGGCGCAGCTGGCCGGTGCCGCCCATCTTCCGGCTCATCCAGGCCGCCGGCCGAGTGCCCGAGGCGGAAATGTACCGCACCTTCAATATGGGCCTGGGCATGCTGGTGGTAGTCGCTGCTGGTGACGCCGGCCGGGTAAAATCCCGGCTGGAGGCCGCCGGCGAGAAGGTTTTTGTCGTGGGTGAGGTTATAGCCGGCCAGGGGGAAGTAGAATTCGTGCCTGGTTTATAATAGGGAGGAGTAAAGCCCATGGTTGCGTCACCCTTACCTCTCGGCATTCTGGTCTCCGGCCGGGGGAGCAATATGGAAGCCATTGCCAACGCCATCGAGGCCGGGGAGGTGCCGGCCCGCATCCAGGTAGTGATCAGCGACCGGCCCCAGGCCCGGGCCTTGGACCTGGCCCGGCAACGTGGGCTAAAGGCCCTTAGCTTGGCGCCTGGTGCTTTCCCTGCCCGGCAAGCCTACGACCGGGCCCTGGCGGCG
The DNA here is from genome assembly GCF_051020825.1 of Moorella naiadis (nom. illeg.). Lineage (NCBI taxonomy): Bacteria > Bacillati > Bacillota > Clostridia > Neomoorellales > Neomoorellaceae > Neomoorella > Moorella naiadis (nom. illeg.). The sequence continues at coordinate 19,517 of NZ_JAXGFQ010000004.1, read as the reverse complement.
GCCCTAAAGGAAGAGGGCGTCAAGTTGGTGGTCCTGGCCGGTTTTATGCGCCTCCTTAGCCAGGATTTCCTGGACCACTTCCCGGGGCGGGTCATCAACATCCACCCGGCCCTGCTGCCGGCCTTTCCGGGGATTAACGCTCAGCGCCAGGCCCTGGATTACGGCGTCAAATACTCCGGCTGTACCGTCCACTTTGTCGATGCTGGCACCGATACCGGCCCCATTATCGCCCAGGCAGTAGTGGCGGTCCGAGACGACGATACCCCGGAAACCCTGGCGGCCCGTATCCTGGTGGAGGAACACCGCCTCTACCCCGAGGTTATCAAATGGATCGCCGAGGGCCGGGTAGAACTCCAGGGCCGCCGGGTCAGGGTGAAGGCGTAAAAATCTCATTTCAAAGGAGCTGATTTACATATGGCACCAAGGGCGCTGCTTAGCGTTGCCGACAAAACTGGCTTGGTGGAATTCGCCCGCGGCCTTGTCGACCTGGGCTGGGAGCTCATCTCCACCGGCGGCACGGCCCAAACGTTAACTGAGGTCGGCCTGCCTGTCACCCCGGTAGCGACTGTTACCGGCTTCCCGGAGATCCTCGACGGCCGGGTGAAGACCCTGCACCCACGGGTCCACGGCGGCATCCTGGCTAGGCCGACCCCGGAACACCAGGAGCAGCTCCAGGAACAGGGCATCCAGATCATCGACCTGGTGGTGGTCAACCTCTACCCTTTCCGGGAGACCATCGCCCGGCCCGGCGTGACTCCAGAAGAGGCCATCGAGAATATCGACATCGGCGGCCCGGCCATGGTGCGGGCGGCGGCTAAAAACCACGAGCGGGTGGCGGTGGTCGTCAACCCGGCCAGTTACGGCGAGGTGCTGGCCGAGTTGCGGGAACAGGGCGCCGTCAGCCCGGCCACCCGGCGGCGCCTGGCGGCAGCCGCCTTTGCCCATACTGCCGCCTATGACGCGGCCATTGCCGCCTACTTCCAGCGCTTAATCCGCCATGAAGAAGCCTTCCCGGCCAGCTTCGTCCTCAGCGGGGAAAAGGTCCAGGACCTGCGCTACGGCGAGAACCCCCACCAGGGGGCCGCTTTCTACCGCCTGCCGGCCCCGCCCGCCGGCAGCCTGGCCGGGGCCCGGCAGCTCCAGGGCAAGGAGCTTTCCTATAACAACCTCATGGACCTGGATGCCGCCTGGAACCTGGCCTGCGACTTTAAGGAGCCGGTGGTGGCCATCATCAAGCATACCAACCCCTGCGGCGTCGCCCGGGCCGCTACCCCGGCCGTGGCTTACCGCCTGGCCTACGCCGCCGACCCGGTTTCCGCCTTCGGGGGCATCGTCGCCTGCAACCGGCCGGTGGACGGCGAAATGGCCGGGGCCGTGGCGGAGATCTTCCTGGAAGCAGTCATTGCCCCGTCCTTTACCCCGGAGGCCCTGGCGATCCTGAAAAGCAAAGCCAACTTGCGCCTCCTGGCTGCCGGCGCCAGGGCCGGCTACCATACCCAGGAATATCTGGTCCGGCCCGTCAGCGGCGGCTTCCTGGTCCAGGAGCCGGATTACCATATCCTCGACCCTGAACACCTCAAGGTGGTAACCACCCGTCAACCTGAAGCCGGGGAAATGGCAGACCTCCTCTTCGCCTGGCAGGTGGTCAAGCACGTCAAATCCAACGCCATCGTGGTGGCAAAGGATGGTGTCACCCTGGGGGTAGGCGCCAGCCAGATGAACCGGGTGGGGGCGGCGCGCCTCGCCCTGGAGCAGGCCGGGGCCCGGGCGAAGGGGGCCGTCCTGGCCTCCGATGCCTTCTTTCCCTTCGGCGATACCGTGGAACAGGCGGCTGCAGCCGGCATTACGGCTATTATCCAGCCCGGCGGCTCCATCCGCGACGAGGAATCCATCCAGGCAGCCGACGCCGCCGGAGTAGCCATGGTCTTTACCGGCGTCCGCCACTTCCGTCATTAAAGGGGGTAGTGTCAGGTGCGCGTCCTGGTAGTCGGCGGCGGCGGGCGGGAACACGCCCTGGTGTGGAAAATCGCCCAAAGCCCTGGAGTTACGGAAATCTACTGCGCCCCGGGCAACCCGGGTATCGCCCGGCTGGCAAGTTGCGTTCCTATAAACGCAAACGATGTCGCTGGCCTGATAGGCTTCGCCCGCCAGGCAGCTATCGATCTCACCGTTGTCGGTCTCGAGGCCCCCCTGGTGGCCGGTATTGGCGACGCCTTCCAGGAAGCGGGCCTACCGATCTTCGGCCCCTCCCGGGCGGCGGCCCGGCTGGAAGGAAGCAAGGTCTTCGCCAAGGAAGTGATGCTCCGGGCCGGCATCCCTACCGCCCACCATGCTACCTTTACAGCGGCCGGGGCGGCCCTGGCTTACTTGGAGGCCCATCCCGGCCCGGTAGTCGTGAAGGCCGACGGCCTGGCCGCCGGCAAGGGGGTGGTGGTGGCCGAAGATCCGGCTACAGCCCAGGACGCGGTAAGGGATATGTTCAGCGGCCGGTTCGGCGCTGCCGGGGCGAGGGTGGTCATCGAGGAGCGCCTGGAGGGGGAAGAGGTCAGCATCCTGGCCCTCTGCGACGGGGAGACGCTTTTACCCCTGCTGCCTTCCCAGGACCACAAGCGGGTGGGGGAAGGGGATACGGGTCCCAATACTGGCGGTATGGGGGCCTATGCGCCGGTCCCCTTTTACACCCCGGCCATAGCCGGTCAGGTAGAGGAGGCCATTCTCCGGCCGGTGATCCAGGCTATGGCTGCGGCTGGCCACCCCTACCGGGGTGTCCTTTACGCCGGGCTGATGTTGACCCGGGAAGGCCCTAAAGTCCTGGAATTCAACTGCCGCTTCGGCGACCCGGAGACCCAGCCGCTGGTGCTGCTTCTGAAAAGCGACCTGGTAGAGCTGATGCTGGCAACCGTGCGCGGCGAGCTGGCCGGGAAGGAAGTAGAATGGTACCCGGGTGCGGCCGCCGGGGTGGTCCTGGCGGCCGGCGGTTATCCCGGGCCTTACCGGAAGGGCGAGCCCATTATCGGGCTGGAGGAGGTACCGGCCGGGGTGGAAGTCTTTCACGCCGGCACCGCCCTGGCGGACAACCGGGTAGTAACGGCCGGGGGCCGGGTCCTCTGTGTCACCGCCCGGGGCGAAGATTTACCGGCCGCCCTGGCGCGCGTCTATGCCGGTATCAGAGGCATCCATTTTCCCGGTATGCACTACCGCCGCGACATCGGCCGCCGGGCGCTGCCTGCTCGCTAGAAGCTAGCAACGAGGGGCTGTGGGACAATAAATCCCGAAATACCCCTGGATGCATAAAGTTTCCTCCACCGGTGAAAGCTAACTTCCATGGGAAGGGCTGGCGCCGGTTTTTTATTTTCCGGTGGTGCCGCCTGGCGGCATGGAAGTCCAGCCTGTGTACGTAGGAGGGAACAAAATTGCCCGGTCCTTATCGCAAGCCTTTAAGAGCGGCCCTGTTCCGCCGCCGGCAGCGTCCGGTCCAACAGGGGAAGCAGGGCGGGAAACAGGTTCAGGGTCAGTCCTCTGGCAATAACCAGATGACCCCCTACCCGCCCCTGGAGGAATACCAGCTGACGGCCGAACTGAAGCTCAACCTGGAGCAATTAAAGAAGATCTTTGCTAAATGCAGCGACGTCGTCCACCGCGATTTTTATCTGGGTCAGGCGCTCAAGGTAGCCGTTTTTTATATCGACGGCATGGCCGATAAAAAACTGATTGAAGATACCCTGGTGCGGACCCTGCAGCAGGCGCCGGCGGAGTTGGCCCGGTACCTGGCGGAGAAGACCCGGGACTTGGTCACCGTCATGGAGAGCATTATGCCCCTGACGGACGTGGCGGTTTGTGATAATCTGGCGGTCGTGGTCAAACACGTCCTCAACGGCGACACGGTCCTGCTCCTGGATGGTTATAAAAAAGCCCTGGCCCTGAGTACCCGCTCCTGGGAGCACCGGTCCATTGAAGAGCCCATAACCGAGAGCGCGGTACGGGGCCCGCGGGAGAGCTTTATCGAAAGCCTGCGGGCCAATACGTCCCTCATTCGCCGGCGCCTGAAGACCCCCGCCCTGAAGATGGAGGCTATCTGCCTGGGTCGCTATACCATGACCAACGTCGTTATTGCTTACATCGAGGACCTGGCCGACCCGGCGGTGGTGCGAGAGGTGCGTCAGCGCCTGGAGCGGATCCAGATCGACGGCGTCCTGGAAAGCGCCTACATCGAAGAGCTTATTGAAGACAACCCTACTTCCCCTTTTCCCCAGATTGACCATACCGAGAGGCCGGATAAAGTGGCGGCCGCCCTGCTGGAGGGGCGGGTGGGCATCTTGGTGGATAATACTCCCTTTGCCCTTGTTGTACCCACCGTTTTTGTCCAATTCCTCCAGTCCAGCGAGGATTATTATGAACGGTATTACCTGGCCAGTTTCCTGCGCCTGGCCCGGTTTGTCGCCCTGAATGTCGCCCTCCTCTTGCCGGCACTTTATGTGGCCGTCAGCACCTTTCACCAGGAAATGTTGCCTACCAACCTCCTGGTCAAGCTGGCCTCCCAGCGGGAAGGGATTCCCTTCCCGGCGGTGGTGGAAGCCCTGATTATTGAGCTGACCTTCGAACTCCTGCGGGAGGCCGGGGTGCGCCTGCCCCGGCCGGTAGGCCAGGCGGTGAGTATTGTCGGCGCCCTGGTCATCGGCGAGGCGGCCGTCAGCGCTAGTCTGGTTTCCCCGGCCATGGTCATTGTCGTCGCCATGACGGGGATTAGCTCCTTTGCCACCCCTTCTTACGCCATGGCCATTACTTTGCGCCTGCTCCGTTTCATCATGCTGATTTTGGCGGGAACCATCGGTTTTTACGGTATCATGCTCGGCCTGCTGGTTATCCTGGTGCACCTGAATACCCTGCGTTCCTTTGGCGTTCCCTACCTGGCGCCGGTGGCACCGGCAAACTTCGGCGATTTTAAAGATGTCTTTGTGCGGGTGCCCCGCTGGGCCATGAACTCCCGGCCCGACCAGATCGGCTACCGCGACCCGATCCGCCAGGGGGCCGGCCTGCAGCCGACGCCGCCGGCCAGTTCCAATCCCCCACCCCGAAGGGGAGATTCCTAGATGCGGGAAGAGGGTTATATCAGCCCCCGCCAGGCGGCGGTGTTGTTGTGGTTCGCCATCCTGCCCACGGCCATTCTTTTCCTACCGTCCCTACTGGCCCTGCGCGCCCACCAGGATGCCTGGCTGGCCGTTATTGTGGCCACTTTGGCGGCCGGAGTACTGTCCCTCGGTATTTACCTGCTGGCCCAACGCTTTCCCCATTATACCCTATTTCAATATTGCGAGTTGATCCTGGGAAAACCGGTGGGCAAAATGGCGGCTCTGTTATTTGTCCTGGCTTTCTTTTTACTAAACTCCGTCGTCATCCGGGAGTTCAGTGAGTTTTTGACGACTGCTGTCATGCCGGAGACACCTTGCCTGTTTTTTGCCTGCAGTATTGTCGCCGTAGCTATCTATGCCGCCCGCCAAGGCCTGGAGGTTATCGCCCGCTGTACGGATTTTATCATGCCCTTGCTGGTGGCGTTTATAGTTATTATCCTGCTCTTTGCCGCGCCGGAAATGACGGTCCGCAACCTGTTCCCCGTAATGGAATACGGCCCCCGCCCGGTTTTGGGCGGCGCCCTGGTGACCTGGAGTTTCCTGGGCCAGGTGATTATCCTGGCTGCCTACGGCGCCTTCGTCAATTCGCCCCGGGCCCTGGGGCTCAGTCTGGTAACCGGATTGGCAGGCATCGCCTTTTTCCTGGGCCTGGTGACCATGGGGATAATCTTTGCCTTTGGGCCCTTCGAAGCCTCGCGCCTGATTTTTGCCGGTTATACCCTGGCGCGCGTAGTCTCCTTGGGCCAGTTTTTTGAGCGCATCGAAGTGCTTTTCCTGGCCATCTGGGTGGCCGGGGTGTTTATTAAAATCACCCTTAACCTTTATGTTACCGCCCTGGGCTTGGCTTCTGTCACCGGACTCAAGGAGTTCCGGCCCCTGGTGGCGCCCCTGGGGGCTTTGAACATCGTGATCGCGGTTATTTCTTATCAAAACCTCAGTGAAGTTCGGCGTGATTTGTTGATGGTCGAACCGGGCTGGACTTTGACCTGGCAGCTCCTGCTGCCGGCGCTTTTGCTGGTCGTGGCCTGGCTGCGGGGGAAAAGGAGGACCGGGTCGTGAGGGTCTGGTGCCGGCGGTTGCTGGCCGGGGTTTTGCTGGCCTGCGGCCTGCCCCTCCTCACCGGCTGCTGGAGCCGCCACGAGATTGAAGATCTGGCGATTGTTATGGCTGCGGCCCTGGATACCGCTCCTGGAAACCAGGTGCGTTTGAGCGTTTATGTTGTTATTCCCCGGGCCGTAGGCGGGGGCCCCTCCATGGGTGGCGGCGGCGGCGGTGAACCCAAGAAAGCAGGTGAGATTATCAGTGCCACCGGCAGCGACTACTCCCAGGCCGCCCGCCGGCTGGAAGGACAGGTGCCGCGGCGCCTTTACTGGGCCCAGAACCGGGTCCTGGTTATTGGCGCCGACCTGGCCCGCCGGGGGTTGTATTACCTGGACCTTTTTATCCGCGATCGCCAGATGCGGCTGATCACGCCGGTTTTAATCACGAGGGGTGAAGCGCGCCGGGTGCTGGACCTGCCGCCGGGGATCGAACTAAACACCGGTACCATCTTGACGGGAATTTTACGCAATCACACCACTTTTAAAGTGGAATTAAAGGACCTTCTGGCCATGTGGGAGGCGCCGGGAGATAACCCGGCCCTGCCCGAGGTGGTTATGACGCCGACACCGGAACAGGGAAGCCAGGCACCAGGTGGCGGTGGGGGACAGGACGCCGGGAGAGGGGGCAAGGAAGGAGAGAAAAAGCAACAACCCGAAGCTGTAGTCATCAAGGGTGCCGGAGCTTTCCGCTACGACCGCCTGGTTGGCTGGCTCGACGAAAGGGAGACCAACGGCCTCATGTGGCTGCGGGGGGAGGTAACGGAAGGAGTTATTACTGTGTCCCTCCCGCCCGGGGTCCGGGGACCGCTGACGGGACAGGGTCCGGGCCGGCAAAAGGGCCAGGAACAGAGTCCGGATGCCGGCCAGGGGCAGGGTGCATCCCCCGGGGAGGACCAGGGTCCCGGCCAGGGCGGGGCGCCAAGCCCCAGGGCGACGAAGGGAGAGCGCCGGGATCTGCCCCTGGTGCAAACTCCGACCCCAACACCGGCCCGGGCTTCTATTGCCTTTCACCGTATTAACACCAATACGCAGGCCCGGGTCCAGGGCCAGCAGGTTGTTTTTACAGTACACATCAAGGGCCACGGCGATTTGCTCGAGGTGATAGGCAACTTCAACCCTGACAACCTGGACCAGTTACGGGTCATTCAGGAGGCCGTGAACAAAGAAATTGCCGACCGCGCCCGGGCCGTCGTGGCTAAAGCCCAGCAGGAACTGCGGACGGACCTTTTCGGTTTCGGCGAGATCCTGCACCGGAGCAATACCCGCTACTGGCACCAGGTCCAGGACCACTGGAACGATGAATTTCCCCGGGCCCAGGTGCAGGTCGAGGTCGAGATCCAGTTGCGGCGGGTGGGTATGACCAACAGGACGCCGGGCATAATCAGGGCCGCGGGTGGTAAAAGCGTCACCCAGGGCAACACCAGGTAAACCCCTTTACTTGCTCTAGCGCCGGGGCCCATCCCCACCTGTGGGTCCATTTTGGCAGAACCCTATTTTCGGGGGAGGTTATTAAGGGGAAAATGCTAATCCTTATTGTCCTGGGGTTCCTGAGTATCGCCTATTTGGACGCTCCAACCCTCTGGCAGAAAAAAGAATGGCGGGAACTCACCGTCATGGGCATTATCTGGACCTTGGGCCTGGCCCTAGCCTTGGCCGTGGCCTTAAACCTCCCCCTTCCCAGTCCGGCCAAGCTCCTGGCCCGGGTCTTTGGCCCGTTGACGGAATGGTTGAGCGGGTTGATTGGTTGAAGGAGCAGTGATTTTCAGGAGGAAAAAGCCTGGTCCGTGGCGAAAATAACCAGGGCGGTTTTCAAGCAATTTCCTTGAACTGCCGCGGCCGGGTAGTGAACACCCACCGATGACCTTAGGCCCGGAATATGGTCGCGATGGCCGCCGTCTGCTTTTGTCTGAAAATATAATGGTGTCTGGGAGAGGGTTTTTATGGATCGGGATAAATTACGGGACCCCCAGGTCGATGGGCTCTTCCAGGCCATCCTGGCCCTGGAAGATATTGACGAGTGTTACCGTTTCTTTGAAGACCTCTGTACCACCGCCGAGATCAAAGCCATGGCCCAGCGCCTGGCCGTAGCCCGTCTTTTACGGCAGGGGGTCACCTATACGGCCATTGCCGAAATCACCGGGGCCAGCACCGCCACCATCAGCCGGGTCAAGCGATTTTTAAATTATGGCGCCGACGGTTATAAGCTGATTCTAGAGCGCCTGGAGAGCGATGGTAAATAGAACCTCCGGAACCGGGTCGGGGTGAGAGCCCGGGGCAGGGTGGGATCCAGGTAGGAAAGCGGCAAGCCCGGGTGTAACCGGCAGTTTTCCTGCCTCTATCTGCTTTTAGGGGAGCTAATTAATAGTCAGGGCCATTTATAGCGGTAGGCGGGCTTTGCTTTGCGGGGGGAACGAGTGTTATCATTACGTTAATACGTTAACATATTAAAGCAGGTGGAGCCAGAGTGGCCATTAACCTTCCCCTCCAGGTGCCAGCCGGGGTAAGGGACTTTTTGCCTCCCCAGGCGGCCGCCCTCAGGCAACTGGAACAGCGGCTGCTGGCTTGCTTCCGGAGCTGGGGTTACCAGGAAGTAATGACCCCGACCCTGGAATTCGCGGCAACCTTTCAAGCCGGCTCCCCGGCCGGGGATGAAGATACCCTCTACAAATTTATCGACCGCCAGGGGCGGGTCCTGGCCCTGCGGCCGGAAATGACCGCTCCCATTGCCCGCCTGGCAGCAACCTCCCTGCGCCGCCGGGAACTGCCCCTGCGCCTGGGTTACAGCGCCCGGGTCTTTCGCTATGAGGAACCCCAGGCCGGGCGGCAGAGGGAGTTCCACCAGGCGGGTGTGGAGCTTATCGGTGCCGGGGGCGTGGCCGGGGATGTGGAGATCATTGCCCTGGCAGTGGAAAGCCTGGTGCAGGCTGGTTTGGATGATTTTCGTCTGGGGTTGGGCCAAGTGGCCGTGACCAAGGACGTCCTCCAGGATCTGGGCCTGGCCCCGGAGGTTGTCGCCAGGATTAAAACCGCCCTGACCGGCAAGGACCTAGTGGCCCTGGAAGGAATCTATGACGAATATCATTTAACCGGGGAGCGGCGACGGCAGCTGGAATTGCTGGCTGCCATCAACGGCGGCGACGAGGCCCTGGCCGAGGCCCGGGCCTGTTTCGGCCATACGGCCGCGGCCGCTTCCCTGGCGGAGTTGTCCCGGGTATGGGCGGCTTTGCGGGCCGCCGGCCTGGAGAAATGGCTCTTTATCGATCTGGGCATCCTGCGGGATTTTGATTATTATACGGGGATTGTCTTTGAAGGTTACGCGCCGGGTATGGGGGCTCCAATCTGCGGCGGCGGCCGTTATGACGGGCTCCTGGCCCGGTTTGGCTATCCCTGCCCGGCTACGGGCTTCGCCCTGGGCCTGGAAAGGGTCCTTCACGCCAGGGGTGCTATGATCCAGGTAAGCCCGGCAGAGGGCTACCTGGTAGCCGGGCCGGATCCGGCCGCCCTCCTTCGGCGGGCCCGGGAACTGCGCCGGGACGGAGCAATGGTAATTCTCGATGGTGAGAGCCGGGGGCGGGCGGAAGCAGCCGCCCGGGCCGCAGATCAGAACTTGACCTTAGTCTGGGTGGACGAGGAAGGCTGAGCGCGAAGTTTGCTAGCCGAGAATTTACGGAGGAAGATCATGGGTGCCAATTTGCTGACCCTGGCCCTGCCCAAGGGCAAGCTGGGCCAGGATGCTTTACAGCTTTTACAGGCAGCCGGGTTGCCGGTAGAGGGAGTGGCTACCGAAGCCCGGCAGTTGACCTTTATCTTCCCCGCCGAAGGGGTACGTTACCTGATCTGCCGGCCCACAGACGTGCCGACCTATGTGGAGCACGGGGCTGCTGACCTGGGAATTGTCGGCAAGGATACCTTGGCCGAAGCCGGGGCGGACGTCTTTGAGCTGGCCGATCTGGGCTTCGGCTACTGCCGTTTTGTCGTCGCCGCCCCCAGGGAGCGCTGGGAAGGGGCCGGCCGCTCCCTGGAGAACCTGTTGGCCGGCAGCCGGCGGGTGGCCACCAAGTTCCCCCGGGTGGCGGCCTCTTTTTTTCAGGAACGCGGGCTGCCGGTAGAGATCATCAAACTCCACGGCAATATTGAACTGGCTCCCCGGGCGGGCCTGGCGGATTTGATCGTCGATATCGTCTCTACCGGGCGGACCCTGAAGGAGAACGACCTGGTGGAGGTCGCTCCTATCTTTCCATCTACTGCCCGCCTGATAGCCAACCGGGTTAGCTATCGCATTAATTATCGCCGCCTTACCCCGGTGGTGGAATCCCTGAAGCGGGCGGCCGGTCAAGGGGGAGAAAAAGTTGTTACCACTTCGTGATGGGGAAGAGGTCCGGCGTCGCTGGTCCGGGCGCTTACTGGCCCAGGAAAAAGTGGCCGCCAGGGTACGGGCTATTGTGGCCGATGTAAAGGCAGCAGGCCAGGCCGCGGTAGAGCGTTATACCCGCGAACTGGACGGCGTTGACTTGCAGGCAGCCGGTTTCCGGGTGACGCGTGAAGAAGTCGAGGCGGCCTTCCAGGCCGTCCCTGATCACCTGGTGCAGGCCATTTCTAAGGCCCGGGATAATATTGAGGCCTATCACCGCCGGGAATGGAAGGGTTCCTGGATGGAAACGGATAAAACAGGTACCATCCTGGGCCAGCTCTGCCGGCCCCTGGGGCGGGTGGGCCTCTACGTACCTGGCGGCACGGCGGCTTATCCTTCCTCAGTGTTGATGACCGCCGTACCGGCCCGGGTGGCCGGGGTAGCGGAGCTAGCCCTGGCCACCCCGCCGCGCCGGGACGGCACCCTGCCGCCCCTACTGCTGGTAGCGGCATCTGTGGCCGGGGTGGAGGAGATCTATAAAATGGGGGGCGCCCAGGCTGTAGCCGCCCTGGCCTATGGAACGGAAAAGGTGCCGCCGGTGGATAAGATCGCCGGGCCGGGGAATATTTACGTCACCCTGGCCAAGAAAGAAGTCTATGGCCAGGTGGACATCGATATGCTGGCCGGGCCCAGCGAGATTGTCGTCATTGCCGACGGCAACGCCCGACCGGAGTGGGTGGCCGCTGACCTCCTCTCCCAGGCCGAACACGACAACCTGGCCGGGGCGGTCCTGATTACGCCTGATGCCGGCCTGGCCCGGGCAGTGGTCGCTGCGGTAGATCGCCAGCTGGCTACCCTGCCCCGGCGGGAGATAGCCAGCCGTTCCCTGGAGGATTATGGGGCGGCCGTGGTAGCGGCCGACCTGGAAGTAGCCCTGGATCTGGCCAATAACTTGGCACCGGAACACCTGGAGCTGTATGTAACCGACCCCTGGGGCCTGGTGGGCCAGGTGGAGAATGCCGGGGCCATTTTCCTGGGACCCTACAGCTCCGAACCCCTGGGGGATTACCTGGCCGGCCCCAGCCACGTCCTGCCTACCGGGGGCACAGCCCGGTTCTATTCGCCTTTGAGCGTGGCTACCTTTATGAAGAGGAGCAGTCTCATTGCCGCCAGCCCGGCCTACCTGCAGGCGGCCGGCGGCTTCATCCAGGACCTGGCCCGGGCCGAGGGCCTGGAAGCCCACGCCCAGGCAATAGCCCTGCGGGTGGGAGAAGGGGGTAGTTCGCAATGAGTCGCGAGGCCCTTGTTGAGCGGCGGACAACGGAGACAAATATTCGCGTCAAGCTGGAACTGGACGGTAGCGGCACCTGGCAGGGAAGCAGCGGCATCCCTTTCTTTGATCACCTCCTGGCCCAGCTGGCCCGCCACGGCCTCCTGGACCTGAAGGTTTGGGCCGAGGGCGACCTGGAGGTCGATAACCACCACACCGTGGAGGATATCGGCATCTGCCTGGGACAGGCCCTGAAGGAGGCCCTGGGGGATAAAGCGGGTATTGGCCGCTACGGCAGCGCCCTGGTACCCATGGACGAAGCCCTGGTCCAGGTGGTCCTGGATTGCAGCGGCCGCCCCTACCTGGCCTGGGGCCTGGAGTTGCTCCCGGGTCGGATTGGCAGCCTGGAGACGGAGCTGGTGGAGGAGTTTTTGCGGGCCCTGGTTAACAACAGCGGCCTGACCCTCCACGCCCGGCAACTGGCCGGCCATAATAGTCACCACCTGGCGGAGGCCCTCTTTAAAGCCCTGGGCCGGGCCCTCCGGCAGGCCGTCACCCTCGACCCCCAGGTGGCCGGAGTACCTTCCACCAAGGGGAGCCTTACTTAAATAGCGATTTTTTGGAGGCACCTGCATGCGCCCGTTAGCTATTATCGACTATGGGATGGGTAACCTTTTGAGCGTCCAGAAGGCCCTGGCCCGGCTGGGTTATCCTGCTGAGGTCACTGGCGACCCCGGAGTAATCACTGCTGCTCCCGGGGTGATCCTGCCCGGGGTAGGGGCCTTTGCCGACGCTATGACCAACCTGCAGCAGCAGGGGCTGGTGGCCGTCATCAGCCAGGTGGTAGAACGGGGGGTGCCCTTCCTGGGTATCTGCCTGGGGCTGCAACTCCTATTTTCCACCAGCGAGGAAGGGGGACTGGTAGCCGGCCTGGATCTCCTGCCCGGTGCGGTTAAGAGGCTGCCGGGGGGCCTGAAGGTGCCCCATATGGGCTGGAACCAGGTCCGCTTCCCGCGGCCGGGAGCCCTCTTCCAGGGGATTCCCGCGGGAACAAACTTCTACTTTGTCCATTCTTATTATATTGTCCCCCGGGATGCAGAAGTGGTTACGGGGACGACCACCTACGGCCTCGAGTTTGCCGTCAGCATCCAGCGGGGCAACCTCTTCGGGGTCCAGTTTCATCCCGAGAAGAGTAGCAGCCTGGGGTTGGCGGTTTTAAAGAATTTCGGGGAGGTGGTGCGTCATGCTGATCATGCCGGCCATTGATTTACGTGAGGGCCGCTGTGTGCGTCTTTACCAGGGGCGGCTGGAAGACGAGACCGTCTATTCCACCGATCCGGTGGCTGTAGCCCGGGGGTGGGTGGAACGGGGGGCTTCCTGGCTCCACGTGGTGGACCTGGACGGCGCCTTTGCCGGCCGGCCGCGCAACCAGGAGGTTGTGGCAGCCATTATCAAGGCCGCTGGGGTACCGGTCCAGGTGGGGGGTGGCATCCGCAGCCTGGAGAGCCTGGCGGCCCTGCTGGCTGCCGGCGCCGCCCGGGTGGTCTTGGGTACGGTAGCCATTACCAACCCGGAGGTTGTAGCTGCGGCGGTGGAACGTTTTGGCGAACAGGTAGTCGTAGGCATCGACAGCCGTGCAGGGATGGTCGCCATCGAGGGCTGGGAGGCTACGGTGTCCCGGGGGGCGGTGGAGTTCGCCCAGAGTATGGCCACCCTGGGGGTTAAAAGGACGGTCTTTACTGACATCAGCCGTGACGGCACCCTGCAGGGCCCTAACACTGCCGCTATCCGGGAGATGGCCTGCCACAGTGATTTAAAGATTATCGCCTCCGGGGGCATCGCCAGCCTGGACGACCTGCGGGCTCTAGGGGAGCTGGAAACCATAGGCGTAGAGGGGGCTATCCTGGGCCGCTCCCTTTATAACGGCAATTTTACCTTGGAGGAGGCCCTGGCCGTGGCCGGGGGAATTGCTAGCCAGGCAAGCAAGTAGGTAGATGCTGATTGCCAGGACATCAAGCTATTACCAGGCAGCCGGAACCTTACGGTATTAATTGCTGTTTTTAGGGGATCTTCCGGAGTCAGGTTATTAATAACCAGCTAATTTCGGAGGGGCATGAGGGAATGCTCACCAAGCGGATTATACCCTGCCTGGACGTCGACCACGGCCGGGTGGTGAAAGGTACCAACTTCTTAAACCTGAGGGATGCCGGTGATCCGGTAGAATTGGCGGCGGCCTATGACCGGGCCGGGGCCGACGAATTGGTCTTCCTGGATATCTCCGCCTCGGTGGAGGGCCGGAATATTATGGTCGACGTGGCCCGGCGGGTGGCGGCAGAGGTCTTCATCCCCTTTACCGTCGGCGGGGGCCTGCGATCGGTTGAGGACATCCGTGCCATGCTGGCTGCCGGGGCCGACAAGATCTCCCTGAACACAGCCGCCGTCCTGGACCCGGACCTGGTGGCTATGGCCGCCCGGCGTTTCGGCAGCCAGTGCGTGGTGGTGGCCATCGATGCCCGGCGTACCGGTCCCGGTGAATGGGAGGTCTATACCCACGGCGGCCGGCGGCCCACCGGCAAAGGGGCGCTCGCCTGGGCACGGCAGGCGGAGGAGCTGGGGGCCGGGGAGATCCTTTTAACCAGCATGGACTGCGACGGTACCCAGGACGGCTATGACCTGGAGCTGACGGCCGCCGTCAGCCAGGCCGTCAATATCCCGGTAATTGCCTCCGGCGGTGTCGGCAGCCTGGAGCACCTTTACCAGGGTCTAACGACCGGCCGCGCTGATGCTGTCCTGGCTGCTTCTATCTTTCACTTTGGTACCTATACTATTGCCGCAGCCAAGGACTACCTGGCCCAACGCGGCGTACCGGTGCGGTTGTAAGGAGGTATTTCCTATGGCCGTTACTATTCCCAGTATTATTCACTTTAACGCCGAGGGCCTGATCCCGGCCATTATTCAGGATATCGCGAGCGGCCAGGTGTTAATGCTGGCCTATATGAACCGGGAGTCCCTGGCCCGGACCCTGGCCACCGGTGAGACCTGGTTCTATAGCCGCAGCCGCCGGGAGTTATGGCATAAAGGGGCGACATCGGGCCACCGCCAGTATATCGAAGCTGCCAGTTATGACTGCGACGCCGACGCCCTCCTTTTCCAGGTACGCCAGGTAGGGGTGGCCTGCCACGAAGGGGAGTTTTCCTGTTTCCATAATCCCTTGCCCTTGCAGGTGAGCCGCCCCCGGACCACCGCAGGGGGAGGCGGCTGGATGGCAGGCAGTGTACCAGAGGGGGGGTGTTACCCTGCACCGGAAGAACCGGGCCGGAAGGGGCCGGCGTCAGACGGCGACGGACACGGGGGTTTAGACGCGGCCGGCGTACAGGCCCCTGCTTTGCCGCCGGTAGCCACGGCTGGGCCGGGAGATGTTCCCGCCCCAACCGCTAAATTCGACCTGGGAGCTGTTCTGAACGAGGTCTTTCGGGTGATCAAGGAGCGCCAGGCCACCAGGCCCGAGGGCTCCTATACGGCTTATCTTTTTAATAATGGCCAGGACAAGATCTTGAAGAAAATCGGCGAAGAGGCCGGGGAGGCGATCATCGCCTCTAAAAACGACAGCCGGCATGAGATCCTTTACGAACTGGCTGACCTCTACTACCACACCCTGGTCCTCCTGGCCTACCACGACCTGGAACCGGGTGAGCTGGCTGCCGAGCTGGCCGCCCGACGCTAAATATAGATGGCAGAAGCCGGCAGCCCCGCAACCTGCGCGTCATTAAGCATTGCTCCAGAATGTGGTTGGGGGAAAGACTCCCCCCCTTATTTTTTCCTGGCCAAGGCTCGGTATTTGTGGTAATATAAAGAATAATGTACGGAGGTGGGGGATTATGGTAATTAGTTGGCGCACTAAACTGCTCTATTTTATCCTTTTACTGCTGCTGGCCCTGGCGCCGGGCACCATAGGTACGGCCCTGGTGGCCCTGCAGGGTACCAGCTGGCAGACCCTCCTTTTACCGGCCATTATCGCCGGCGCTTTAGGTTTGGTTTTAAGCCTGATTATCCTCACTAACCTTTACATAAAGTGGATGCGGCCCTTGCAACGGATGCTGCAGTTCCTCAATTTACTGGGGGAGGGCGACCCGGTCCGGGCCCAGCAGTCTTTGCAGGGGGCTCAGTTGGGGGAGAGCTTCCAGGGACCGGTGACAGCCGTCCTGGATAGCTTTTACCGCCTGGTAGGCCGCCTGCAGTTGACTGCCGATGAATTAAGTTACTTTTCTCGTAATCTGGGGGAGAGTTCCGGCACTACTTATCGTAATCTGGAAGAGGTTACGGCGGCCATCCAGGGCATTGCCAGCGGCGCCGACGAGCAGGCCGGTTCAGCCCAGCAGGTAGCCGAAAATATCAATGTTTTACATAGTCTGGCGGAGGACATCAGCGACCGGGCCAGCCTGGGTATGGAGCTGGGTGAGGAGGTCAGCCAGAAGGAAAAGGAAGGCCAGGGTTTTTTGGAGCAGTTGCTCCAGGAGATCAAAGCCGGGGCTACTTCCATCCAGGAAGCGGCCGGGCGGATGCGCCAGCTGGAAGCCAAAATGAACCAGATCAATACCTTGGTCCAGGCGGTGACGGATATCGCCGATCAGACCAACCTCCTGGCCCTGAACGCCGCCATCGAAGCTGCCCGGGCCGGAGAGCAGGGCCGCGGCTTCGCCGTGGTAGCCCAAGAGGTGCGCAAGCTGGCCGAACAATCGGCGGCGGCAGCCCAGAATATAACCTCCCTGGCCGCCTCTATCGGCGACGAAGCGCGCCAGACGGCGGCCCAGGTGGACAAGAACGTGGAACTGGTCCAGCATAACCTCCAGCGCGGCGCCCAGGTGCGGGAGAACTTTACTACTGTGAGCCAGGCGATCAGCAAAGCGGCGGAGGTCATGACCAACATCAGTCACCAGGCTGCCAACCAGCTGGCCAGGGTGAAGGAGGTCAGCGAAGCTGCCAACCGCATGGCTGCCGTGGCCCAGGAGACGGCGGCCAGTATCGAAGAGGTGTCGGCCTCGACCCAGGAACAAAAGGCCACCATGGCCGTGGTAGAGGAGAATACCCGCAAGTTTACGGAGATGGCCCAGAATTTCGCGACTATGGCCGCTGCCTACACCAGGGAAGGTTGGGATGCAGGTTTACGCCGGGAGCTTATACGGGAAGGTCAGGCGGTATTGGCTAAGGTAGCCGCCAACCCGGCCGTTAAAAAGATGGAGGCCACCAGCCTGGCGCCCCTTCTCGATGAAACCTTCAGTAACTCGCCCATTATCCAGACCCTGATCGCCACCCTGCCCGATGGTCAAGCCATCTACAACCGGCCGCAGGCAGCAGTTACCAATTGGGCCTTCCGGCCGTGGTTCCAGGCGGCCATCAAGGGTGAAAACTATGCTAGCGAGCCCTATGTGACCCAGAGTTCCAACCGGGTGGCTATTACCGTGTCCGTGCCGGTCCGCAGTGATGACGGCCGGATTGCAGGCGTCCTGGCGGCCAACATCGCCCCGGCGGAAAGATAAGCGGCTATTGCTGGCAATAAGGGCGCGCCCTCTCATTATTTACCAGGGGCGCGTCTTTTATTAGGCGTCCGCCCGGGAGAATTTTCTGGGCCGGGTTATTGTAGCCCGGCACTAAAAGGCGGGGCGGGACATATGATGATTATAGATTAATTTTTAAACAATGGGGTGAAGCCAGTGAGCATTGATCCCGAAACCCTGCGCCAGCGCCTGTTGGAAGCCGCCATGCAGGGGATCTCCCCCGGCCAGGTATTCAAAGAGTTGGGTATAACCCCCGACAACCCCCGGGCTTTAGAGGAACTAATGAAGCAGGCCGGTTTTGACCCGAGCAGCTTCTTCCCGGATGGCCAGGTGGATATGCCGGGCATGATTAATAACCTGACCAAGGATTTGAGCCCGGAGGTGAAACAGCAGCTTTCCCAGGTTATCCAGGGCATGGCCTATGAGTTGAATAACGGCCAGCCGCTGCCGCCGGATGTCGAGGAGTTTTTAAAAGGCTGGGGGAAGGGCAACTAATTATTAAGATATAACCGCGCTACCCTTGTGGGAGTTCGATTTTACGCCAGGAGAACTGGTTTCCTTTCAAGGGGCCGCAGATTCGCTGGTTAAGCTAGGAGATAAAGGGTACGGAGGTGTTGGGTTATGCCTAATGAAAGACCCGGGGCACCGCCCCGGCAAAAGCCCGCGCAGAAACCCACTTTTGATCTCACCTTTTTGGTCAATGTTTTGAGCCTGGTGGGTTCCCTCTTTTTCCTGTTCGCTTCAATCCTGGCCTTTGCCATTCCTTCACCGGTGCCGCCGGCAGATTAAAATTTGCCAGTGATACCGATAGGTTGGCGCTGGCAGAAGGCAGACTTTCATACCGGGGCTTACGTCCAACACCAACCTCGATTTTCACGATCGGGCAGCTATTACTTTTGCGGGAAAAGTAATAGCTGCCTTTTTTTGTTTCTAAGGGGCAAAGGCTATTTTTTCCTTAATGATGGTCGCCATTTCTTCAACCCGCAATATATTGGGGGGAAAACCGTAGGTTAATAAACTTTGGCCCAGGCGGGTAATCTGGGGCGGTTTAACAAAGCTCTTTTTTAATTCCTCCGGGTGGGCAAACACCTCGTCTGTCGGCCCGTCCATAATAATTTGTCCCATGGCCATAACTACGGCCCTTTTGGCGTAGCGAGCGACGATAGGCATGTCGTGGGTAATAATGATGATGATGTGGCCGCTGTTTTCGTGGAGTTCGGTCAGGAAATTCATTATCTCGTGGGACTGGTGCATATCCTGGCCGGTTGTCGGTTCATCAACAATAATCACCTTGGGCCTTAAAGCCAGGATGGAGGCGATAGCTACCCGCTGGCGTAGCCCTTTGGGTAAAAAGAAGGGGTGGACGCCCAGGTGTTCATCCTTTAAGCCCACCACCCGCGTCGCCTCGATAACCCTTTCTTTGATTTCCGCTTCTTTTAAGCCGATATTGCGGGGTCCGTAGGCTATTTCATCGTAAACGCTGCTGTTAAAAATCTGATGGTCAGGGTTTTGAAAAACGTACCCCACGCGCCTTACCATATCGGCAACGGCAGCGGTGCCGGTGTCGAAGCCATCGACCAGGACTGTGCCTTCGCTGGGTTTCAGAATGCCATTCAAGCATTTGGAAAGGGTTGTTTTACCGGAGCCATTCTGGCCGATGAGGGCTAGAAAATCGCCGTCATGGACACGGAGATTAATCTTCCTTAAAGCTAACGTCCCATCAGGGTAACTATAAGAAAGGTTCTGGACATCGATATAGGCAGCCATGGATTACACCACCCTGGCTAAAGATTTGCGGATTTGTTTGCGGGCCTGCTCAATATCTAAAGGAAGGGGACCGGTCCAGAAACCATCCTTCTTTAAGATACCAGCCATCTGGGTTACCTCGGGCGGGTAGATCCGGTTGGCGATTAGCAGGTCGTAGTTATCGAAGAACTCCCGGGTTGGGGCCTGAAAAATAATCCGGCCGTCATTAAGCAAAGCCATTTCGTCGGCCACGGCAGCCAGGAGTTCAAGGTTATGCTCGATGGCAATAATGATTCCGGTGCAAAAACCCTCTCAAAACACCTTCAAATCGACATAATGTAGCAGGAATATTTACCATAACGGCGA